>JAPOLW010000401.1 GCA_029976905.1 bacterium
GGGGGCAGCGGCGGTTGCCGTCGGCGTCGAGGAGGACCGCCGACCACGGACGGTATTCCTCGGAATTGCCGTGCCCGGAGTAGACCTCGATCAGGCGCTGGCGGCTCGGGTCGTGTTGGCGCGGCGCCAGCTGCTTCTCCCAATCCGAGCCTGGCGGCGTGTACATCCCCCAGGTAGTGCCGTGCGGAATGACCAGGGACGGCACGTCCCAATCGCGTAGCTTGTCGAACAACTCCGCCGGGGTCGCTACGGCTTCCCGACAATCCGCGGGCAGAGCGCGCACGGGCATGCCGCCGGGGCAGCGGTCGAGGTCGGCAAGCTCGGCGAGGAAGGCGGCGAGGTCGTGCCCGCCGTCGATCAGGAGCGCTCCAAGACCGATGGCGAAGGAGCCGCCACGGACCGCGTCGAAGGGGGAGGGCACTCCGGGGGGCGGAGCGGCGGCGATGGGCCGCGTCGGTACAGCGTCCTCCTCGAGATCTCGTAGGAGAACGTTCTTGTGTCCGAAGTGGTTTTCCGGATTCGACCCCATCTGGGTCCACTCCCAGCCGAGGAACGACACGAGGTCGGGCTGCACGGCGCTCTGGGCAATGCGGTCACATTGGCGGACCGCGTCGATCGTCTCCCGCCAGCGCCGCGCATCGAGGGAGTTTGCGTGATCGTTGATGGACCAGAAATCGAGCATCGCGCAGTGGCGTGCGAAATCACAGGCGTCGGCGACCGGATGCACGCCGGCGCCGCCGCTCATCGGCAGCGTCAGTTGGAAGGCGTCGAGCGAGAAGGAGGTGTGGACGTGCAGATCACCGAAAAGGATCTGTTTGGGCGTCTCGACGCCGAGCGACCGCGCCGCGGCGCGCTGTGCCCCGTCGCGCGCAGTGAGGGTCGTGGGCGCGACGGCTGGCGCGGCCGGGACGCCGGCACGCACCACGTCTCCCCACCAACCGCGGCCCGCGGTCCAGGCGCCCGCGAGCAGGAGGGCAATGCCGATTCCCAGGGCCGCTGCGGTACGTCGCAGCTTCACGGACATGCCTCTCCTCTAGCGATCCCCGGCGGGCGCGGGAAGCCGGGTCGCATTCGCGTGCTCCCTCGGGGCGGTGCCGGCCGACGGGGACTCAGGGCGTGGCTGGTGCGGGCCGCACGTCGATCCCCTGTTGCGCGAGCGCCGCGCGCCAGACCGCGTAGCCCTCTCCGAGCAGATGGATCCCGTCGTTGCTCAGGGAGCGGCGCAGTTGGCCGTCCGCGGCCGTGAAGGCGGGCCGTAGGTCGACGAAGGTGTAGCCACGCGCCGCCGCCTCGGCGACGAGCTTCTGGTTGATCGCGTCGATGTCGGACGGACGGATGGAGATGCGCCAGTCGTCGTTTACCGGCAGGACGCTTTGCAGATAGATCTCGGTCTCGGGAATCTCGCGGTCGAAGCCGTCGAAGAGTTGCTCCAGGTGGGTGAAGGTCTCGGCGCGCGCCACACCGCGATTGAGGTCGTTGATCCCGATCATCACGAAAAGCTTGCGTGGGGCCAGTGCGTGGATCTCCCCGGCGCGCGCGAGCAGGTGCGCCGTCGTGTCCCCACCGACGCCGCGGTTCAGGACGTCGGCGCTGGCGTAGATCTCGGACCACAGGCCGCCCTGCGTGATGCTGTCGCCGACGAAGACGACCTTGCCGGGCTCGGCGTGCACGATGGCGAATTGAGAACCGAGCCGCTCCGCGCGGCCGGCGCGCTGCGCCTCGAGCACGACGGGGATGCGGGAGAGGGTGAACAGGCCGACGCCGACGAGAAGGGCGTTCAGGAGGAGCGAGGCGACGAGCCATCTCTTCACGAAGCCCGTTGTAGGCGTTGCTCCGTCGCGGTGCACGCGGCCGGATCCGACCGTCTTCGTTCGGGCGGCGGTTGGCGCCGCTTGCGCTCAGAGGCGGTAGCTCAACTCGGCACCGTAGGTCCGGCCCACCTGGAACCAACGGTTGGCGATGCCAAAGCTCGAGGACGACGAGAAGGCATAGTCGAAGCGAGCCACGTCGAGGAGGTTGCGCGTCCACAGTGCCACCTGCGCCCGCTCGTCGAGAAAGTCGTAGCTCAGGCGTAGGTGCACCAGGTTGAAGCCCGGCTGGGTCCCGGCCGGGATCTCCGGTCCGAGGTACAGGGCTTTGCTCTGGTAGGACCAGTCCACCCGTGGCGTGATCCAGCCTTGCAGCCAGGCTGGCCCGTCGAACGCAACCGGCACCGAGTGCTGGATCGAGAGATGGGTCTGGAGGTCGGGGGTGGCCGGGAAGCGTTGGCCGGCGCGATCCACGTTCTGGCCGGTGACGTCGTCGATTCCTTCGAAGTCATCGAACCGGGCGTCGAGAAGTCCGACCGATCCCACGATCTGGAGCCCCTCGATGGGCAGGGCCTGGAGCTCGAGTTCGAGACCCTTGGTCGTCGCATTCGCCGCGTTGAGCGTCACGCGCTGGAGATTGGGCAGCCCGTCGCCGTCGATGTCGCCGATGTCCTGGAATTTGGTGATCTGAATGTCGTCGTACTTGCCGAGGAAGAGGGAGAGGTTGAGCGTCACCCGCTGGTCGAAGGAGATGGTCTTCATGCCGACCTCGTAGGAGTCCAGGGTCTCGGGTTGGAACTCGTTGAGGTTCTCGGCGGCCGGCGAGACGACGGCATCGAAGCCGCCTCCCTTGAAGCCCCGCGAGTAGGTGAAGTAGCCCATGAGATGATCGAGCCGTTCGGGCAGGGCTTCCTCGGGGAGAAGAAGCGACAGGGTCGCCATCGGCGTCCACGCCGTGAAGACCTTGCGGCGTGACTGGTCGAGGTCGGGTGGCTCGGGTGCCCGGGGATCGTAGAAGAGGAGATCGAGTCCCTTTTTGTCCTCGGTGTAGCGAAGCCCGGCGGTCAGTGCGGCCCACTCGGTGACGTCGACCGTCGCCTGGAAGAAGGGCGCCCACGTCCAGTTGTCGAAGGAGACGTCGGTCGTGCTCGCTGAATTCAAGACGTTTTCGAGTGCCAGGATGCTCCAGACCGAGGTGCCCTTCTCCCAGAAGAAGAAGAGCCCACCGACGACGTTGATGCGATCGTCCCAGGCGGAGACGTTCGCCTGGACCTCCTGGCTGATCTGCTGCTGGAAGCCGGGCTCGCCGTCCACGATGCCGCCGCCGACGCTCGCGAGCTGGATGACCTGGAAGCGGGTCATGTCCATGTCGTCGCGGCCCCGCGGCCGCTGCTGGCGCCAGGAGGTGATCGATTTCAATACGAGGGAATCCAGGACGCCGACCGCGCCGACGTCCCAGGCGACCGTACCCCAGGTGCCGTAGCTCTCGACGTCGGCGATCGACGCGGGATCGGCTTCGAACGTGTACTTCTGTGACGCCGCGCAGGCCTCGTAGAGCCCGGGTTGCAGATTGCCGAGGTTGGTTTCGCGCACGACCAGACATTGGCCGCCGCGTTGACGGCCGTGGTTGCGCGACCAGGAGCCGCTCACGTCGATCGAGAGGTCGTCGACCGGCACGAAGCGCAAGGACCCCAGGAAGGCGAGCGCGTTCGTATTCGACCAATATTCGTCCCGGAAGGCATTGTAGGTGTAGCCGTCACGGTTCGTGGAACTGAAAGCGATGCGCCCGGCCAGGCGCTCTCCCAGCTCGCCCGGGCCCAGAGGCATGTTGAGCATCATCCGGGTATGGAGGGAGCCGAGGTTCCCGGGGCGCAGGAGGACCCAGCCTTCGACCTCGTCGGTGGGTTTCACGGTGGTGATGTTCAAAGCGCCGCCGACCGTATTCTTGCCGAAGAGCGTTCCCTGGGGACCGCGCAGGACCTCGATCTGGGCGATATCGAGGACGTCGACGAGTTGGCCGAGCGAGCGCGGAAGGTAGACGCCATCGACGTACACGCCGACCCCCGGGTCGAAGGCGACCTCGCTCGTCGAGGTGCCGATGCCGCGAATCCGGATGCGCCCCTCGAGTCCGGAGCGTCCGACCGGCATTTGTAGGTTGGGGACGAGATCCTGGATTTGATCGAGTCGCGTGACGCCGGCCTCGCGCAGGGTGTTCTCGCTCAGGGCGGTCACCGAGATGGGTGTGTCCTCGAGCCGCTCGGCGCGCCGACGGGCGGTGACGACCACCTCCTCGAGCGCAGTGTTCTGGCCAGACTGCGCCTGGGCGTAGGCCACGCCCGACAGCATGGTGCTAGCCAACAATGCGGCGGAGTAGACCCCCGCCTTCTTA
>JAPOLW010000402.1 GCA_029976905.1 bacterium
ACTGAGCCCAACCCGAGCCTGAGCCCGAGCCCCGCGCTCCCAGCCACAGCCCCCACCCCGTCACTCAGGTGCAGCAGACCTTTGGCGGGCTGCGCGCCGCGCCGCGCGTCTACGCGTCGAGGAAAATTACCGGTTGGAAGAGATGGTGCGTCGCACGATCGATGTCTATGAGGAGACGATCGCCCGCTCGGGGCATCGACGCGGCATGGCAGCAGGCTCCCCCTGACCTGCTCAGGGTTCCTCGAACTCGCCGACGATGACGCCGGCGCTCAACACCGCTCCGCGACCGAGGAAGTATTCCTCGTATTTGGTGAAGCGTCCCTGGAGGTGAGCGTCGATCTGGGCCTGGGTGTAATCGAGGTGATACAGAATCGGAACGTCCGCTTCCTCGGCGGCGCTCCGGGTCGCCTCGAGGTCCTCGACCGCGAAGGTGACGCCGGCGAGCCCCTCCCCGTTCTTTTCCAGAAAGGTGCGGATGCGGCTCTCCTTCCCCTCGACGGGGGAGACCAGTTCGACACCAGCGTTCCACGCGATCGAGGCGCGCACCCCGAAGGCCTCGGCGTCCGCATCGTTGACCGGCTCGAACCGGGCGCCGAGCAGTTCCTCGTAGAATCGCTTTCCTTTTTCCAGGTCCCATACGGCCATGGTCACCCGGTTCACTCCGCGTTGCTTCATCTCGATCCTCCTCGCCGACGTCGACCGGCCGCGCGCGCCCGATCGGCGCTGGAGCCTATCCGATCGTCGATCAAGCGCAATGCCGAGCTTTGCTATAAGGATCCAGGGTGGTTCGAGTCCTGCTGATCGTTCTGGCATCGGGTTGCGTCCTGGCCTGCGATGCCCCGCCGTCCGCGCTCGGCGATGCTGGCGACCCGCGTCGCGGGGCCGAGATTGCGGCGTTGGGCGGGGGCTGTGGGTGTCACACGCCTGAAGCCGGACCGGTGGGTGCGGGTGGCGTCGCCATCGAGACTCCCTTTGGCGTCTTCTACGCGTCGAACATCACCTCGGATGTAACCCACGGCATCGGCGCCTGGACGGATGCCGAACTGGAGGGAGCGTTGCGGCGCGGCGTCCTGCGTGACGGATCCACCGAAGCGCCGGTCATGCCCTACCATCTCTACGCGGGGATGTCGGACGCGGACATCCGCGACCTGATCGCGTGGATGCGAGCGCTCCCTCCCGCGGATCGGGAGAATCCACCCCACGAGGTGTGGCTCCCCTTTCCCCGCCTCGCCTTCTGGGGCTGGAAGCTGCTCTTTGCCCAACCGATCGTCGCTCCCGCTGTCGCCCCCGCCGCGGGCGTCGAACGCGGGCGGTATCTCGTCGACCACGTATCGATCTGCGGGGATTGCCACACGCCCCGGAACGTCTTCGGTGCTCCCGACACGTCGCGGTATCTCGCCGGCGTGATCGATGGACCCATCGGCGACGTGCCGAACATCACACCCGACGACGCGGTGGGCGTCGGGGAGTGGGACGAGGCCGACATGGTGGCGCTTCTCCAGGACGGAATGCTGCCCGATATGGACAACATCCAGGGCAAGATGGCAGACGTCGTGGAGGGGATTGCGGAAGGGCCCGGCTACTTCGACGCCCCCACCGCGGACCTCGAGGCGATCGCGGCCTACCTGAAGACCGTGACGCCGCTCGGCCAGCGACGGCCCTGAGCGGGGCTCCGCGCCCGCGGGCCGGGAAGGCCGTTTGGCCCCGACCGATCACGCTCGTCCGGCGGGTGCGTCGACTCGGGCCCGGGAGCGTCGCCACGTCGTCGGAGGCTAGCGTCCCTTCCAGACCGGGGGGCGCTTTTCGCGGAAGGCCGCGACGCCCTCCTTGGCATCTTCGCTCGAGAAAACCTGGGTGGAGTAGGTACTCTCCGTTTCGAGCGCGGTCATCAGATCGACCAGGGTGCTCCGCTTTGCCGATTCCTTGCACGATCGGACGGCCAGCGGGCCGTTTTTGCAGATGGTCTCGGCCCATTCCAGAGCCTTCGGCAGTACCTGATCGCGGGGGACCACCGCGTTGACCAGCCCCATTTCGAGAGCGCGCCGTGGCTCGATCCGCTCTGCGAGAAGGAGGACTTCCATCGCGTTGCACCAGGAGAGCTGTCGCACGGAATGGACGGTCGAGCCGCCGCCCGGGAAGAGGCCCCTTCGGGGTTCGGAGAGTTGGATGAAGGTATCGTCGGCGATGACGCGGAGATCGGTATTCCACATCATCTCCAGCCCACCGGCGGCGCAGATGCCGTTTACCGCGGCGATCACGGGCTTGTAGAGCTCGAACGTCTCCCCGTCGCGCGTCTGCGCGCCGTCCCGGAGGACGGCGACCAGGCTGTCGGAGAAGGAGTAGTTCTCCCCTGCTTCGATCTTCTTCGATCCACCTTCGCGCAGGGCCTGAGCGCGTTCGGTGACCTGGGTGATGAACTTCTTCAGATCGGCGCCGACGCAATAGACGTCTTCCACGCCGGTCAGGATGGCGACGAAGGCATCGTCGTCGTCCCGGAAGCGGATCCAACCGTCGGCGATCTGGCCGAAGTGTTCGAGATCGAGCGAATTGCGCGCCTCGGGGCGGTCGATGGTGATGGTGACGACGTGTCCGACTTTCTCGTAGTGAATCGCCATGGCGCGCGAGCATCGCGACGCAGGCGCGAGCTGTCAAGGCGCTGGCGGCGCTGCGGTCCGGCGGCTAGCGTCGGTCCATGGCCCTCGCCGACGTCCATGCCCATCTGACGCACCCCCGCCTGGCCGAGCGTCAGGACGAGATTCTGCGCCTCGCACGCGAAGCGGGTCTCGAGGCGATCGTCGCCAACGGCCTGAATCCGCGCGACAACGAAGCCGTGCGTACGCTCGCGCGACGCGATCCTTTGGTCAAGCCGGCCTTCGGCTTCTACCCGGTCGATGTCGTCCTCCCCGAGATGCGCGCGCTCGGTATCGAGTATCCACGAGAGGGCTACGAGTGCACCGCCGAGGAGGGCGTGGCGTGGGTGCGCGAGAACGTCGGGGACGCCATCGCCGTCGGGGAGATCGGGCTCGATGGATATTGGGTGCCGGAGTCTCTGTGGCCCAAGCAGGAGAGGGTTTTCTGCGAGCTCGTCGAGGTCGCCCTCGAGGCCGACAAGCCCATCGTGATCCATACCCGGAAACGCGAACGGCGCGCGCTCGATCTCCTCGAGGAACTGGGCGTCGAGCGGGTCGATTGGCATTGCTTTGGCGGCAAGGTGAAACTGGCGCGGCAGATCGCGGACCGGGGTCACTACCTCTCGATCCCGGCCAATGCCCGGCGGTCGGAGAGCTTCACGCGCATGCTCGAGACCTTGCCGCGCGAGCGACTCCTCCTGGAGACGGACTGCCCCTACCTCGGACCCGATCGGGGCCACTTGAACGAACCGGCCAATGTGGTGGGGACGGCGGCGTACGCCTCCGAACTCTGGGGGGAACCACTCGATGGAGTCATCGAACAGTTTTCCGCCAACTTCGTTCGGCTCTTCGGGGCCTGAGCGGGAAGTCGGAACGCCCGGGGGGATCGCCCCCTAGCGACTCTCCATTTTCACGAGTTCGGGGCTGACGAATTTTCCACCTGCTTCGATCCACGCTTTGATCACCCGCGGCGCGTCGCGGGCCGGATTGTAGATGTCCTCCTCGGACTCCCAGAGGCCACCACCCCCGTAGACGAGCCGGGACCAGTTGGGGAACTGGAAGGGTTCGCCGTCGGGGTCCGTGGGGTGGTCGAGGCGGTTCTGGCACTGGAAGACGATGGCGTGGCGCTCTTCGTCGAGGACCCACCAGTCCTGCGGGAAGGTCATGTGGGGAAAGGGCGCCATGACCTTCGTGATCCAATCGCGGATGGCTTCACGACCGTGGAGCTCGCCGTAGGCATGCTCGACGTAGTGGGCATCTTCGGTGAAGACTTGTGCCCAGATGTTCCAGTCGCCCGTTCGTGAGGCGTCGTCGCGCGCCTTCTTGTAGGTTTCGAACGCCGCGAGGATCTCTTCCTTTGGATAACGTCCCATGGGCGTCTTCTATCGCGCCTCGGCGGCGAGGGGCAATGAGCGCTTCCACGGGGTCGGCCGGGTGTCGCGGCCGGGCCACCGGATCACCGCGCGGCGTCGGTCGGCCCTCCGCCCGGCCACCGGATCACCGCGTGGCGTCGGTCGGCCCCCCGCCTGGCCACCGGATCACCGCGTGGCGTCGGTCGGCCCCC
>JAPOLW010000403.1 GCA_029976905.1 bacterium
ATGGGCCGCTGCGAATGGTGCGGCACGCAGCCCCCGGCCGCACAGGTCCGGGTGCCGGGCGCGGGAGGACAGCTCTTCGCCTTCCACCTCTGCCCCGCGTGCGCCCAGGACGCTCGCAGCAGCGAAGGCGCCCGCGTTCTCCATCCGCAGACGGCCCGCGAGGGCGACGAGGAGACGACGGATCCACGCTACGAACGCGCCGTCGAGATCGCGCGGCGTCGACGAGGGATGCGGGTCGTCAGGTAGGCCACTCGACGAGGGATGCGGGTCGTCAGGTAGGCCACTCGACGAGGGTCACGACATTTCGGGCCGCCGGGCGCCCCCCGCGTGCTGTCTCGGTGCGGGCCCGGCAGCCGTTGGCCGCGACGTCGACGACTTCGTTGTCCGAGGCCCCCTTGAAGTGGAAACAGTTTGCGGTATCGAGCACCGCCCCGCCGACGACGCGATTCTCCCCGGGGCTCGTCCACCCTTGCACTGCCGACGGATGCTCCTGCTCCCGGTACGCCTCGAAGACGAAGCGTCCCTTCTCGACGTGATTCTCCTGGAACAGATTCCGCCGCGAGTGGCCACGCACGTGCACATTGCGGCCGTGGACGTCGTTTGCGGCAAAGACGTTGTCGGACGAATGCTTGACGTATAGGGCCGCCGCACCGCCCTCGCTCACGAGGTTGGCTGCGAAGAGGCCCCCGTGCGAGGAGAGGACATAGATCCCCTCGGCGCCACTGCCGACGATTTCGTTGCCGAGCACACGGGTGCCGTCCGACCCGGTCCCAATGTGGATGCCCTCGTCCCCGCTGTTGCGCACGAGGTTCAAGACGAGAAGATTCTCCCGCGTACCGCGGGCGAGTTCGATGCCGTAGCGACGACTGTCCACGATCTCGTTGCCCGCGACCAGCCCTGCGCCGCCCCCGCGAATCCGCACACCCGTGCGGAATCCTTCGATGCGGCAGTTGCGAACCGCCGCACCCTGGGTGCGATCGAGCACCACCCCCCGGCCGCCCGTCCCGCCCACGATCGCCCGACCGGCGCAGTCCAGACGGGACGCGCCGACCAGCCGCAGGCCATCCCCGGGACAATCGGTCAGGTCTTCCTGCAACGTGGTCGCCCCCCGCAGGGTGTCGCCACAGCGGCAGGCGACGTCGCCGCCGCAGATCCCGGCCCACGCGGCCGGAGCCAGGAGAACGCTCGCGATCCACAAGAACGACGCCAGTCCGAGCGTCCTTCCCACCCCCCACCTTCCCCGAAGTCCCGTTTCACCCATCACGCGTGCCTTTCGGCTGCCAGCGGGAACGCCTTAAGGGGTGCCCCAGCGAAGCGGGTGCCCGCGGGACGGGGTGCCCCGGCGGAGCGGGTGCCCACGGGACGGGATGCCCCAGCGGAGCGGGCGCGCGCGGGACGGGGTGCCCGGGCGGAGCCAGGCCCGGGAGGACGCCGGGGAGGCGCAGCGCCCCGATGCCCTGCTAGGGTTCGCGGTGATGAATCTCCTGCACACGCTCCATCAACCCGCGGGCGACGGCCCTCATCCGACGCTCTTCGTTCTGCACGGCTATGGCGCCAACGCGCACGACCTACTCGGCCTCGCTCCGCATCTTCTCGGCGGTCGGGCACTCGTGATCGCCCCCCAGGGACCTCTGGCCGTTCCCCTCGACCCCCAGGGCCGCCTCACCGGCTACGCGTGGTTTCCCCTCTCCCTCGCCCAACCACCGACACCGAGCGATGTCGCGCAGGGCATCACCGCGGCGCGGGAATTCATCGACGAAGCCACGCGCCGCTACCCCGTCGACCCCGAGCGCATGGGATTGCTCGGCTTCAGTCAGGGCGGCGTGGTCGCGCTCGCCCTCGCGCTGGGCGCCCCAAAGCGCTTCAAGGCTCTGGCCGCACTATCGACCTGGCTTCCCGACGAACTCGACCGATCCCTCGCGTCCGACGCCACCGGGCTTCCGGTGTGGATGCAGCACGGAACGAAGGACGAGGTCATCGCCGTGGCACGCGCGCGGGACTCGAGGGCCAAGCTCGAAGCCCGCGGCGTCGGACTCACCTATCGCGAATACGAGATGGGCCACGAAATCTCCGCGCCGAGTCTGCGCGATCTGGTCGGCTGGCTCGACGGTCGATTCTGACCCCGCTTCGCGGATCCTCATCGGGGCCCCGGACCGCGTTCCACGGCCACCGGGCCATGTACGTCCGAGCGTGGTCTCAGCGTGCGATCGCGCGCACGATCCACAGAGGGTCGGCCCCCGGCGGCGAGTGGTCGAGCGTCTCGATGGCGCCAAACGCTCCGCAGCGCTCGAGGTACACCTCCACCAACTGTGCACGCTCGTTTGGGAAGAGCCTGCCAGGCGTAGATCGCCTTGGTCGGGAAGAGACGATGGGAGATCGCGATCAGCACCTTCCCGCCGGGCCGCAGCACCCGCGCCACCGAACGGAAGACGGCCACAGGCTGCGTCAGGTATTGGACGGAGACCGCGTTCAGCACGACGTCGAAGGCATCGTTTTCGAACGGAATCTCCGGAGCAGCGTTCAAGTCGTGCACCACGCGCTCGGTCAGGCGTGGGTTTCGCTCGAGCTCTGCGAGATTCATTCCCTGGCCGGCAACACGCCCGTAGCCCGCCTCTTCGGGAAGGTGGGAGATCCAGGAGGACATCAGGTCGAGAACGTCCGCCCCGGCCGCGATCTCGCTCCGGTAGACCTCGGTGATCGCCTCGCGGGTCGCATCGTCGATATGGGCCACGAATCGTGGCGCGGCGTAGAAGAGAGCGTCGTCGGATTCGTCGACGCGACGGACCATGTCGGGGGGGAGATCGAAGGACATTCCAGAGTCCTACGGACTGCGTCCGCCCGCGGTCAATGGAAGGCCGACGCGCCGGCTCGATCGCCTCGATGCGGTCAGAGCACGCCCGGCAGACTCAGGACCGCGGAGGCGCGCAGGATGCCGTCGTCTTCCTCGACGTCGAAGAAGGGGTCGATCCCGGAACGCAGGAGCCGATCGGCCGCGTTGCGCGTCGCCTGCGGTCCGCGCTCCGCGTAGATCCCGGAGGCGAGGACGGCGTCGTTCACGTCCTGCGCGAAGTAGATCTGCGTGGTGAGCAACTCCACGCCATCGACGAGAACCTTGGCATGCACGTGCGTCGTCCGCCCCGGGTACCATCCCGGAAAGATCGTGACGAAGGCCACGCGACCCGCGGCGTCGGTCTCCTGTGCCCCCCGCAAGAAGGTCAGGCCGTCGGCATCGATCAGATTGCCGTCCACCCGGTCGTAGGCGGAATACGCGCCATCGGCATCGGCGTGCCAGACTTCGATCTGTGCTCGCTCGATGGGCTCGCACCCCCGATCGGAATCGACGAGTTGTAGGTGCAGCATCATCGGCGCGCCCCGACGATCTTCGACGATGTCACTGCGGACGAGTCCCGTGTCGGAAAAGAAGGGCCCCTCGAATCCGCCGGGTGTCGGATCGCACGAGAGCGGGCGATCGAAGGAATCGTCGAGCGTGCCGTCGTCGCCGCACGCGGCGGCCGTGAGACCGACCCCGAGCAGACCCAGGCGCACCACCAATTGCCTGCGCGTCAGGAGATGTCGATCCGGCTCCCGCAACCAGATCGAGCGGCGCGCTCCCCCCTCTCCGTGCATGACGATGGAGTGTGCGCTCGATGCGCCCACCGCGCAAGCCGCGCCGGAAAGGACCCGCCGGCTCGATGCGCTTCCCCTAGGCGGGTCGCGTGGGCGCACGCCCGCCCGCACGCGCGGCACCGGGCAACAACAGATAGGCGGGCGCGAGGACCGCGATGACCAGTGCGCAAAGCCCCCAGGCGGCGGGAATCCCTGCGGCGCGGGCGAGTTCGCCGATGGCGAGCAGGCCACACGCCCCCCCGAGCGTGAAGCTCATGTTGGCGACCGAGAGCACCGTCGCTCGCAACGCGTCGTCGAGTCCCTCGTTCAACCACGCCTGGTAGGCCGGCTGGCCGGCGGTGATCCCGAGTTCCATGAGAACGAGACCGCCCAGGGCGAGAGCGAAGTCCCCACCGAGAGCAGCGAGGCCCAGACCGAGCGCCCGCAGGCCGCAGGTCCCAGCCAGGACGTATTCCCGCCGCCAACGGGTTGGGAAGCGTTCGGCGAACACGCCGCCCAGCGCCCCGGTCAGGTTGACCACGGCCCAGAGCCAGCCCAGGAGCCAGAAGCTGGGTTCGTCGAGAAGGG
>JAPOLW010000404.1 GCA_029976905.1 bacterium
TGCCCTTGGCGTCGCGCAGCGTCGAGAAGCGCTTGGGGGCGTCCTGGGCGAGATCGATCAGCTGCTTGATCTCCGACGCACTCAATAGATTGGCCTTGTTGGTCGTGGGGACCTCCCGGAGGCCCCCGGTGGAGACGAGTTCGCGTCGTTTGGGCGCCGTCGCCTGGGCAAGCAGGCGAGCCTTCCCGGAGCGGGTGTCGATCAAAAGGGATTCGGCCGATTGGCCGTCGACCGCGCCCCCGACGCCCTCGTTGACGGCGACCGACAGGAACCCCTCCCGGCCGCTATCCACGTCCTTGGTCACCATGACGCCGGACTTCTCCGACGCAAAGGCCTGCTGCACGAGGACGGCCGGAAAGACGTACTCGGGGTCCTTCATGTGGGCTTGACGCCAGGAATAGGCGCGTTCGGTGAAGGGGGAGGCCCAGACCTCCTTGATGGCCTTCAGGATGTTCTTCTCGCCCACGACGTTCGAGACCGTGAGGTTCAGGCCTGCGCCCGTGAACCCTTCGAGGTCCTCGACGTTGGTGTCGCTGCGTACGAAGACGCCGTAGGTTCCGTCCGGCCCGAAGGTCTTCGCCAACTTCGTGCGTAGTTGCGAGCGGAACTCGGGGCCGGGATCGACATCTTCGATCCACGTGCGCAGCTTTCCGAGGAAGGCGGCGACGGCCTTCTCTTGCGCACTTCCCTCGAGGCGGGCGAGCCGGTCGTAGCTCTCCTTCATCCACTCGAAGACCGAGGGGCCGCCCGGGTCGATGGGGCGGTCCAGGAGCTTGCGAAAGGTTCCGAAGGGAATCGCAAAACCGTTGGGGACCTGATCGCCGTAGTGGTGGCGTAGTTCGCCCAGGTTGGCGCTCTTCGGGCCGGCCAGGCGTCCGGAGTCACGGGCCCGCAAATCGCCCAGGGGGACGAATTCGGCGCGCTCGAGATCGAGCTTCTCGAGGTCGGGACGGATTTCGAGGCGTCCCCCCTCACTGCCGGCGAAGACCGAAGCCCACCGTGGCCCGTCGAGCGCGAGTTGTACGACGCCGCCCTGGCTCACCGCGAGGACGACATCCTCACCCTCGTGCTTGCGGACCTGGGGGACCAACTCACGGGAGACGACGACGTTGGGGATGCCGAGATTGCGGGCGAGCAATTGCACGTGGGAGAGCGAGCTGCCTTCGCCTTCGGTCAGGATCCCGGAGACCGGCGGCAATTCCGCGATCGTCTGGGGGAGAAGGAAGATCCCATCGCGCTCGAAGCCCCGGGTATTGTGCAGATCGCTGGGGGTGCGCAGCACGCCCCGGGCGAGCCCCGGGTTGAGGGCGCGCAGGCCCGATCCGACGCTCTTGCCGAAGAGTTCCGAGCGCACCCCGGTCAGATAATTCGCATCGCGTTGCAGACTGTCGACGACGGCGCCGTAGAAGAGGAAGGGGCTGCCGCGCAATCGATCCTGCGAATACACCATGGCCTTGGGCTCGAAGCGTTGGAAGCGCTCGATGGCATCGTTGAGCTGCAGGCCAGCTTGCGCCACTGCCCATTCGGGACCGCGACCCAGGTAGGCGACCTCCTCGCGGTAGACGTCCATCTTTGGTTTTTCGAGGATCTTCGTGCGCGCGCCCTGGAGGCCGGCCGCCTGGGTCTTCGAGATGAGACCGGTGGCGTAGAGACCGCCGATCACGTTCTTGAGCCATTCGAGCCTCTGGCTCCGTGTGCTCGTGGGCAATCGGCCGATGAGTTGGTTGCCGGCGACGTAGATTTCGTCCTCGAGCGCCAGGGAGGCCTCGAAGGCCTCACGGCGCTGCTCGGGCGTGGTCCAAGACTTTTGATTCAAGCGCACGCGTGTGGCCAGCTTGCTCGCAATACGGAGGTGTTCGCCCGGGTCGCGGGTCTTGGCGAGTATTCCGGCGTCGTACTCGAACGACGAGCGTAGCTTTCCCGCTGGCAATGTCGCCGCGAGTTCGAGGACGTCCTGGGCGGCGGCGCGGCCCCCGTAGAGCTGGTCGATCATCGTCGCCAGCCGCTCGTAGTCACTGGCGAGGGCGCGCTTGCCCTTGCTCTTCGCATAATCGCGAACCTTTTCCGCGTCGCCTGCATCGGGAACACCATGGATCTTGATCCGCAGGGGCATGAAGCCGCGGTCGAGATTGGCGATGCGCAACGCCTCGGAGCGAACCTCCGAGGAGGTGACGGAGCCTGGTCGTCGGTCCCGCGGCAGGCCACGCACCGTTTCGCGCAGCAGATAGTAGCGGGAATCGTCCGTCCAACCCGGATCGGCCATCATTGCGAGGATCACCCGCGAGGCTCCCTCCTCCTCGTCCTCCGCCTGGAGGGCTCCCCGGTAGGTCCGCGTGGCGCGCATCACCCAGCCGTCGTCGAACTCCATCAGAAAGCGCTCCAGGAGGATCTGCCGCAGTTGGGCCAGATCGGGATTGGCGCCCGTGAAGTCGGCGGCGTCCAATTCGGCGATCACGTTGGCCACGTAGACGCCGTTGGACCGCATGGTCTTGGCACGCTCGTTCCAGACGCCGTGTTGGATGCCGCCGCCGTGCCCGGAGCAGCCGGCGCGCGCGCCGCGCACGGTGCCGTCGTTGCAGAACCATCCCAGGCGGTCGAAGGGCCCGCGCGGGGCTGTCTTCATCTCGGCGGTCCACTGGGCGAGCGTCGCATCACTCGGGGGGGCGGCGGCTCCGGTGGCAGCCGTACCGAGGAGAACGAGCAGAGCGAAAAACGGACGGATTGGCGCAAAATTCATGACCCTCCCCCTAGGCGAGCCTGCTGCCGAGAGCAATCCGGGCTCCGATTCGGCCCACCGCGCGGGCGATTTTTCGCTCGGGCCGGGCGTCCGCGGGCCGCTCCGATCGTCGGGGTCGAGGACTGCCGGGGCCCCGCAGCGGGTCTGGCTCGGCCTGGCGGGCCCGGGGCCGGGTTTCAGGGCGGGGGCGTCGCGGCCGGACCCTGGGGCCCCGAAGCGACGACGGCGCCCGGGTCCCCGTCGCTCCAGAGGCCGGCCTGCCAGCGCAGGGACCGGATGCCCGCGGACCGAGGCTCCTGGCCCGCCAGGGATTGCAGTGCCCGGAGCGCCGTGCGGGCGCGACGCTTTTGGCCGGCCCCATTCAGATGCAGGTCATCCAGGAACTCGGCGGCATCGAAGACGACGTCGAAGCCGACGGTATGGCGCGCGGGGAACATTTCGGTGATGCGTTCGTTGGTCTCGGTGATCGCGGCGAGCGAGCGCCGGGTCTTGCCGGATTTCGGGTGCAGGCCGACGGCCGGGGTGAGGGCTACGACGGGGAGGGCTCCGGAGCTTTTCGCCCGGCGGGCGAGCCGGTTGTAATGATCGACGATACTCGAAGGGTCGCCGTTGTTCTCGGGGAGCACGTCGTTCGTGCCAAAGGCGAACAAGACGACGTCCACTCCTTCTCCCACGAGGACGGAGTCCAACTGGTCGTAGCCGGAGAAGAAGAGATTGGCGCCTGGCAAGCCGACTCCGTCGCGCGGAGATACCGTGGCGGCACCGAGGCCGCGGTTGATCATGCGAACCGGCAAGCCCGCAAGGAGTTGTCCCAGGATCTCGCACCAACCCTCGCCGGAGGGGAAGCCTCCCGGCGCGGCGTGTTGCCAGATCGACGAGGTATTCGAGTCGCCGAGACACGCGATCGTGATCTGCCCGTCGTGGTTACGGTCGAGGATCGACATCTCCGCGCCAGTCGTGGCCGGCCGATTGTCCGTTGGCATCTGCGCTGCGCGGGTCGTGGTCGCGCCCGAAGCGGCGAGCAGCGCGAAGACCACGGCGGCGCGGCCCACCCACGCTCTTCCGGTCCGGGGGAACGCGCCGCAAGTCCCGGATGCTGCTCGCGTTCGCCCTCCGGTCATGGCGCCCGTGCTTCTTCCCGGTCTGGAGCCGCCTCGGGAACGATCACCGCGCGGCTCGCGGCGACCCTCTCACCCGCGGCAGGATCGAGGAGCTCGACACGATAGATTCCGGGCCGCGGTGGACGAGATGCGATGACGTCGACACGCATCATCTCGTTTCGGCCCAGCGCCACCGGCCAAAGGACGCGCACCTCCTCGGTCCCCGCGATGGCGTCCGCGTCGTTCTGCCAACGGAGCTTCGCGGGGCGCGGACGCAGCGGGCCCGGAGACCGGAAGGTTCCGGGGCCCGGATTCGAGAAAACGAAGGGCACGACGAGTCCGCGGCCCTCCG
>JAPOLW010000405.1 GCA_029976905.1 bacterium
AATGTCTTGCCGCTCCTCGCACGAACTGCGCCATCGCGCAGAAAGTCAAGCTGGTGGTCAACGAAGCAAGTCCCGAAAAGGGTCTCACGAAGGCCATCCTCAAGAAGCAGGACGTCGCCTTCCCGCTCGAGAACTTCGGCGACCCGGTGAATTCCACCGACAACGTGAGCCTTTGCATCTACAATGACGCCGGAGGGCTCCTTCAACCGTACCCCCTCGATCGGGGTGGTCAGCTATGCCCGCCAAAAGACAAAGAGTGCTGGGTGGCCGCCGGGAAGACCGGATACAAGTACAAGGACTCGACTGCCTCCGAATCCGGAGTTCTGAAGGCGACGGTGAAAGGTGGAGATCCTGGCCGGGCCAGTGGTGTCTTCGTGATGAAGCAAATTGGCGACCCCTACAGCTACCCGCGGATCTTCGAAGCACTCGAGTTCCAGACGAGCCCCACCGTTCAGATGGTCTTCGATACCGGCGAGTGTATCTCGGCCACCGTTCCCTTCGGTTTCGTCAAGAAGCCAGGTGTCTACCTCGGCAAGTAGGAGGCGACCCTTCGCATCACGAACTCGATGGCGTCCGGGTTGCCGAGCGGAGGCCCGGACGCCGGAAGTCGGGCATCTAGTGATGGTCTGCGGAAATTAGCCCGGCATGGGCGAAGCTGCGGCGATGGAGACGGGTTCTTCCTCGACCGCACGATCTCGCGCAGGCACGCGAGGGGACGCGCTCCTGCCCAACGGAGGTCGGGCGGGAATACGGCTGGGACCAACGGCATCCTGGAGAGCGAAGAACGCCTGGGCGAAAAATGCCGTGAAGGCTCCCAGGTCGGGAACGAGGTCGTAGTCGGCGTTCAGGCCGACATGGACCTTGCCGTCGTAACTGAAGAGGGCAATTCCGAGGCCGGTTCCATCGAGCAGCGGCACGAGCGGGTGAAGTTCCTCCAGCTTGGCCCCCAGCATGTAGAGCGGGAACTGCGGGCCCGGCACATTCGTCACGATCATGTTCACCGGCCCGGCGGCCGCGCGGGCGCCGAAAGCCATGAGGGCGGGCGGGGCGTACTCGGCGGCCTGCATCAAGAGGTCGACACCCAGGGCCTGGCGCGATTCCTTCCGCGCACGGGTCTCGAGGTTCAGTCGTCGGACCATTTCGCCAGGGTCTTTCTCGTCGAGAGGAAGCCGTAAAATCCAGGCGGAGACGCGATTGCCCAGCCGGCCTTGTTCGGCATCGGAGCGCACGTTGACCGGAGCCGTGACCCGGAAATCGATCTCTGCGGGGCGAACGCCCCGGCGATCGAGGTAGAGGCGGACGGCTCCGGTGACCGTGGCCAGGATGACGTCGTTCACCGTACAGCCCAGGGTTCGGCGCACGCGTTTCACTTCGTCCAGGGGCAGCGTCAGCCAATCGACACGCCGGTGCGGACCAAGAGGACCATTGAGCGGTGTCTCCGAGGACGGGGTGAGGATGTTTCCGGTGAGGTCCAGAAGCGCCCGCACCCGAGCAGCGACCTCGGTACCGAGGTTCGGCGTCTCGCGCGCGAAATGGCCGAGGCGGCCAAGTGCGTCGATGGGAGCGAGCGCGAGGCGCTTGGCGGCGTCGAAGAGGAGTTCGGCGCGGCCGGGAGCGTTGCGCGGGAGATAAGGTACAGGCTCTCCCAGGTCGTATTCGGGGGTGGCCGACATCAGGATCTGGGCGATGTCGGAACCGGATGCGCCATCGACCATGCAATGGTGGATCTTGTTGACGACGGCGAACCGGTCTTCGCCGAGTCCCTCGATGAGCCACATCTCCCAAAGCGGTCGCGAGCGATCGAGAGGCCGCGTCATGATCCGAGCCGTCAGGTTCTTGAGGGCCTCCAGGTCCCCCGGGCGCGGTAGGGCGGTATGGCGGACGTGGTAGTCGAGGTTGAACGAAGGATCGTCGACCCACACGGGCCGGTTTTCGAGCGGCGTCCAGGCGAGTTTCTGGCGGTACCGAGGGATGCGATGCAGTTGCGCTTCGAGGGCGAGGCGGAATTTGCGGATGTCGACGCCCCCCAGAGCGTTCGCCATCTCGCCGAGCTGGTAGATCGCGACGCCACCGACGTGAAGGGGCATATTGGGCTGCTCGGAGACCAGAAAGCTGTTGTCCTGAGCGGAAAGCCGCTCGTACATGTAGGCGGACATGGGCAAAGACCTCCATGGGGGAGTGAACCGAAAAATCCCCCACGCATCCGATGCATTCGCCGTGCCAACGACGACGCCGCAAACGTAGAGCGTTCTGCCCGAACTCTTCGGGAAAGTTTGCTCGCTCGTTGGGCAGGGGCCTTTTCTGGCGGCATCTGCGGCCGTCGTCTCGAACCATCCCCGGGGACCGGTGCCGCGGAACCCGGTCCACTGCGCGGTGCGGTGCGCCGGGGAGGGCGCGGCCGCGCCGGGGGGCGGGCCACATGGACAAAGAAGGCCGATCGGTGATACCCCGACCCCGAGCGAGGACGGTGGGCCATGGCGCGGTTGGAACTGGGCGGCATCGAGATCGAATACGAGATCGTCGGCGAAGGGCGGCCCTGGGTCCTGACGCCGGGGGGCCGCTTTGGCAAGGACGTGGGGGGCCTGC
Source organism: bacterium (assembly GCA_029976905.1). Classification (GTDB taxonomy): domain Bacteria; phylum Desulfobacterota; class Binatia; order UBA12015; family UBA12015; genus VGTG01. Next base: position 2,587 of record JAPOLW010000405.1, read on the forward strand.
GAGAGATGGCGCTGGCTCTCGCCGAGCGCGGGAATCGGGTCCTTCTCTGGGACCGTCCCAATTGCGGAGCCTCCTCGGTCGTCTTTCGCGGCCGCAGTGAATCCGAGATGCAGGCCGAAATTCTGGGCGACTTGCTTCGTCATCTGGAATTCGGACCCACCGTGATCTGCGGCGGGTCGGGTGGCGCCCGGGTCTCGCTCCTCGCGGCAGCGCGGCATCCCGACCTCACCGCCGGGCTCGCGATGTGGTGGATCAGCGGCGGTGTGCCGGGCCTGCTGCAGTTGGCGCAATATTACGGCATGCCCTCCGCGGACGCGGCCTGGCACGGCGGCATGGAGGCGGTCGTGGAGCTCGAGCAATGGCGCGAGGTGCTCGAGCGCAACCCGGACAATCGACGGCGATTCCTTGCGATGGATCGCCGCGAGTTCATCGAGGTCATGGATCGTTGGATGCTGGCCTACTGCCCGTGCGACGACTCGCTCGTTCCCGGGCTCGACGAAGCCGACGTCGCGCGGCTTTCCGTGCCGATCCTCGTCTTTCGCAGTGGCTCCTCGGACATGTCCCACACCCGGGCCACGTCGGAGGCGTTGGCCGCGGGCCTGCCCGGGGCGGAATTGGTCGAGCCCCCGTGGGGCGACGACGAATGGAACGAGCGACGGGCCGCAGTGGAGCAGACCGGCTCGCTCTTCGTGCATTGGCCGCGTCTCGTCCCGCAGCTGGTCGAGTGGGCTTCCCAGCAGATCGCGGCAGTGCCAGGATGAATCGCCAGCACCGGAAAGGAGCGCCGCCATGTACGGGATCGAAGTAGATGCACTCCGCAGCGACCTGCAATTCGGCGCGCGGATTCGTGGACTGACCCACGAAGCGCTGGGCGAGGAGGCGGTGCGCGCTCGACTACAGGAACTCTTCGAGGAGCACGGGCTACTCGTCTTCGAGGAGCTTGCGCCGACGCCATCCATGCAGGTCGACCTGAGTACGATCTTCGGACCCTTGAAGGACCATCCGAGCAACGCGACTCCGCGGGCCGGACAGGGTGAGCATCTCGGGCTGATCGAAATGCGCCACGAGCCCGATTCGCCGGGAGCGATTCGTCTCGGGGACGAGGTGCTGGCCTCCTGGCTGCCGTGGCACTTCGACCACTGCTACAACGATGCCCTCAACCGTGGCGGTGTCCTGCGCGCCCTGGAGATTCCTCCGGAAGGTGGTCGCACCGGTTTTGTCGATGGCATCGCGCTCTACGAAGCTCTCTCCCCCGATCTGCGGGAGCGGATCGAGGGGGAGACGATCCTCTACGCGATGGACGTCTTTCTGGGGAATCTTCGCTTTGGACGTCCCGAGGGATTCGAGTCCATTGCGGAGAACCCGGTGGCGACCTCGGTCATGGCCGAATACGCGTCGCGGCCGCGGGCGATGCATCCGGCGGTCTGGACGCGCGCCTCGGGCGAGAAGGTGCTGCACGTTTCGCCGTGGATGGCCAAGGGGATCGTGGGCCGGGAGGATGCCGAAGGCGACGCTCTGCTCGACGAGGTCGCTCGCGCGATCTTCAGGGCGGCCGAGAGTCTCTCCTATTTCCACGTCTGGAAGCACGACCAGATGGTCATCT
>JAPOLW010000406.1 GCA_029976905.1 bacterium
CGATCTACGGGGACGCCCCGGATCTCCCGACGGTCGAGGCGACGCTGCCGCGACCGATCTCGCCCTACGGCGTGAGCAAACTCGCGGCCGAGCACCTGTGTCGCCTCTATACGCAGGCGAGCGGCATTCCAACCATCTCGCTGCGCTACTTTACGGTCTACGGACCTCGGCAGCGTCCCGACATGGCCTTCCACCGTTTTCTACGGGCGCAGCTCCAGGGGGAGGAGTTGCAGCTCTACGACGACGGAGAGCAAACCCGCGACTTCACCTTCGTGGCCGATGCGGTTGCGGCCAATCTTCTCGCCATCGAAAACGGCACTCCGGGGGCTGCCTACAACATCGGAGGGGGCTCGCGCGTGAGCGTCAACGACGTCTTGCGCATGATCGGGGACCTCACCGGCCGGGAGCCGCGCGTGCGACGGCTCGAGCGTCAGCGGGGAGACGTACGCGATACCCACGCGAGTGCCGATGCGGCGCGCACCGAACTGCAATGGACACCGAAGACCGCTCTGCGCGAAGGCCTGGCCGCCGAGCTGGCCTGGCTTCGTGAAGAGATCGAAGCCGAGTAAGGAGGTCGATGCATGGCGATGAGTGCGGAGCTGTTGGAGATTCTGGTTTGTCCGAAGTGCAAGGGGGAGTTGAGACTCACCGAAGCGGGTGATGGCCTCGACTGTGAAGCCTGCAAGCTGCGCTACCGGGTCGAAGACGACATTCCGGTGATGCTGATCGACGAAGCGACGGCGCTCTGAATCGCGAGCCCCCGGGGTCGGAGAACGCGATGGGTAGGCCCGACCGGCTGCTGCTCGCGCAGACCAGCTTCCTGGGGGACGTGGTTCTCACCACGGCGCTGGCGCGAGCGATCGCCGCCGCCCGTCCCGGAGCCGAGTTGTGGTGGTTGGTGCGGCCCGATGCGGCTCCTCTCCTCACGCCGGCCCACGGTCGCGAGCGGGTCCTGACCTTCGATAAACGGGGCGCCGACCGGGGGCCGCGCGGTCTCGTCCGTCTCGCCTCGCGTCTGCGCGCGCTGGAGTTCGATGCAGCGCTCGGGATCCAGCGTTCGGTGCGTACGGCGCTCCTTCTGGCGGCGGCGGGGATTCCGAGGCGCGTCGGGTATGCCGGGAGCCCCGGCGCGTGGCTCTACCACCGCCGTGTCTCTCGCCCCGACGGTCACGCCCGGGACCGGCTTCTCGCTCTTGCCGCAGGACTCGATCTCGAGAGCGGGCCGGCGCCGTGGACGCCGCGGCTCACGGTGGACCCGGTGGCGGACCGCCGTATTTCCGAGCACCTTCGACGCGCGGGCCATCCCGAGGACCAGCCGCTCATCGTCGTCGCACCGGGATCGGCGTGGGCGACCAAGCAATGGCCAGCCGCCCGTTTCGGGGAGGCGGCCGCTCTCCTCGCGCGGGCCGGGCGCGACCTCGTGGTCGTCATCGGAACGGCGCAGGATCGCCCGTTGGCCGCCGAGATCACTCGTACCCTGGCCGGTGTGACGGCGATCGACGCCACGACGGGATCGTCGATCGCCGACGCGGTCGCATGGATCTCGCGGGCGCGGCTCGTGCTGGCCAACGACAGTGCGCCCGCGCATATCGCGGCGGCTCTGGAGCGACCCGTGGTGGCCTTGTTCGGTCCGACGGTTCCGGCGCAGGGCTTCGCGCCACTCGGGCGCTCGGTGCGCATCGTCGGCCGTGAACTCGCCTGTCGGCCGTGCTCGCGGCACGGCGGGGTCCGCTGTCCGATCGGAACCCATGAGTGCCTCCGGGGGCTCGCGGCGCCGGAAGTCGCCGTCGCCGCGCAGGAGCTGCTCGCCGAGCGGGGCGAGGGGACGGGGGCATCGCGATGAGCCGGGGCGGCATCGCATCGGAACCGTTGGCGGTGGTGGCCGGCCCACCGACGGACGAACTGCGGGAAGAGCTCGACGGCTGGGGATGTGCGTGGATCGTCATGGGCGACGGTTCGACGGCGGCCCCGGACGCCACGCTCGCGGAGCGCACGGTGCTCTGGCTCGGTCCACGGGCGCGGGTCTCCACGGAGCTGCGCGAGGCCACGGAGAATTTTGCTGCCGGATCGGTCGCGCGCGTCGCCGTCGCCCCCCACGTGGCCTGCGATGCGTCGCTTTGCGTGCCCCTGGGAGATCGACTGATCCTGAGCGCGCCGGCCTCGGCTGGGTTCGGCCCGCTTGGCCCGTGCGCGCGTCCGGGGATCCCGTCGATGCGGCTCGAGCACACGGTCGAGGTCCGACTCCCGCTCTCGGTCGGCGCGCACCTCGACTCGGTCAACGAGCAGAGTAGCGCGTACGCATCGTGGGGATCGAGCCTCGGGGTCGAGCCGTCGTGGCAGGCTCTGGCCTGGGCGCCCGCGCAAGCGACCGCGCGTGGGTGGTGGGGAGCGCGTGGCGCCCGCGGGCGTGCCTTTACCGCAGCCTTCCTCGAAGGTTTCCTCTGGTCGGCCACGACGGCGAAGCTGTGGGAAGTCCGCCATCCCGAAACGGAGCCCCCCGCGTGAAGCCCCCGGACGGATTCCGACGGGTCGAGGCAGGTGCCTGGGTTCGCGCGGGCTACGAGGCAGACCTCGCCCATTGGCGCGGCTGTATGCGCGGGAGCGTCGCCGACGCGGGCGACGGGGGGCGCGGCAAACTCGCGCGGGTTCCCTTGCGCGACGGGGCGGCCGCTTTCGTCCGGCGCTATCGGCGCGGCGGCTGGGCGGGGGCCGTGCTTGGCGAGACGTACTTCGGCCGACCTCCGCGGCCGTGGCGGGAGTTGGTCGCCACCGAGGCGGCGCGCCGCGCGGGCGTCGTCGCGCCCGAGGTGCTCGCGGCGGTGGTCGAGCCCGTTTTCGGCGCCGTCTGTGGCCTGCCGTACCGCGGCGTACTGGTGACCCGTGAATTGGGTGGGCGCCGGACGCTCCGCGAAGCCCTTCTCGACGCACGCGCCGGAGCCGAGGTCGACGCGTGGCTCGATGCGGTGATCCGGGCGGTGCGACAGTTGCATGCATGCGGCATCCGTCACCCGGATCTCAACGTGACCAATCTCCTGGTCGGTGCCTCGGCGCGAGAAGCGGTGGCCGTGATCGATTTTGATCGAGCCGTCGTCGGCACACGGCCGGTCGGCCGCATCGGTCGTTTGCTGGCCCATCGCCGTCTCGCGCGGTCGGTGGCCAAACTGGAACTTCCGGCCTTGTCGCGAACCGAATGCCGCCGCCGGTTGGCCGAGCTTCTCCTCGAGGCCGGGTCATGAGGACCTCGTCCGAAGGAACGCATTCGGCGTGGCAGGCGGGTGTCGCCGTGGAGCGGTCCGACGCGATCCGCAACGGCACCGAAGACGCCGCGGTGGGTCGTCTTCTCAAACGCAGCGCGCATGGGGACGTCGTGCTTCTCGAAGCCGGAGGCCCCGAGGGTGGACCGGTGGTGGTCAAGACGCGCTGGCCTCGCTCGGGGTGGAGCCGGTTGCGCGATTACGGCGCGCCGTCGCCAGCCCGGGAGTACGAGCGTGCCGCGGAGTTCTGCACCTTGGCCGGTGTGGAGGTTCCCGAGGTATTGGGCGTCGTCGATGCCGGCTGGCCCGCCGAGCCATGTCGTGTGGTCTCTCGTGCGGTGGTGGGTGCCGTCCCGCTTCTCGAAGCGGTGCGCGAGGCGCGTGGATCGGCACGGCGCCGTCTCGCCCGTGCGCTCGGGCGTTTCGTGGCACGGCTCCACAGGGCGGGCGTCTACGTACCCGACCTCAAGCACGAGAATCTGCTCGTGCGGGTGGCGCCCGACGCCGAACCCGGCTTCATCGTGGTGGATCTCGACCGCACCCGTCGTCTTCCCGGCGGGCTCTCGCGCCGGCGCCGGATTCGCAACCTCGTGCAACTGCACTGGCGATTGTCCTGGGAGTCGACGCCGCGGGAGCGGCTCCTCGTGCTGGGTTGGTATGTGCGCTCCCTCGGCGACGGGAGCGAGGGGCTGGCTCTTCTCGCGCACGACGTCGACCGGGCACGCCGCCGGAAGCAGCGGCGTCTCCTGCGTCGGCGGCGTCGGTCGGGGCGGCTGCCGAGCGAGCGACCGGGCATCTCCGCGATGATCATCTGCCAGAACGAGGCGCGGCGGATCCGTCGCGCGCGCCTTTTGCTGCGGATACGGCTGCTTTGATCAACGCTGCGACTGGAGCTTTCGGAGACGAGTCTGATGAAGAGGAAGAGAACAAAGACG
>JAPOLW010000407.1 GCA_029976905.1 bacterium
TCACGGTCGTCCGCTGACCAGGCTTTCGCGCAGGGCGCGGGCGGTGCGTGGTCCGTGCCAGAAGGCGAGGGTGCCGTCGACGGCGTGGATCGCGCCCCGACGACCTGCGGTCGTAGAGGTGAGCGCACGCCGCAGCAGGCGCGCGTCGTCTTCGTCGAAGGCGTAGGGTTCGTCGGGCAGGAGTACGATCTCCGGGTCGCGGGCGGCGATCTGCTCCAGGTCGACCCGGGGGTAGCGTTCGGCAGCGTCGGCGAATACGTTCACGAACCCCATCTGGGCGAGGAGATCATGCGCATAGGTCGCCGAAGAAATGGTCATCCAGGGATCCTTCCAGACGGCCAGGAAGCACCGGACGGGGTCGGAGCGTCTCCGTGCGGCCTCCCGGACCGCTTCCTCGAGCGTGGCGAGCAGCGATCTGGCCGCCGTTTCGGGCGCCCCGAGCATGGCCAACCAACGTGTCTGGGAGAGGACCTCGGCCACGGTGCACGGAAAGTCCACCCAGACCCGCAGGCCGCGCTCACGCAGCCGCCGCACGTCGATTTCGCGATTCTCCTCGAGGTTGGCGAGGACCAGATCCGGTGCGAGCGCCTCGAGGGAGCCGAGGTCGGGGTTTTTCGTGCCGCCGACGCGCGGCAGACCTTCGAGCTCGGTTGCCGGATGGAGACACCAATCCGTGACGCCCACCACGCGCGGGCCGAGACCGAGGGCGAAGAGGGTCTCGGTCACACTCGGAACGAGCGAGACGAGTCGCTTCGGCGAGGTCGGGACCAGGAGGTCGGCGCCGGAGGCGTCGGTCTGGCGGGCATCCATGGTCTTCTCGTTCTACCACGCGTGGTCCTGGCGGGCGGACCCGGTGCCTCTTCTGTCTCGAAGGCTGCGGCGGTGTTGCGGTGATCGACGACGAGTTGCGTGCGGAGTTCCGGGCCCGTTTCGACCGCGAGGCGCGGATCTCCCGGGCACCGGGCCGGGTGAATCTCATCGGCGAGCACACCGATTACAACGATGGTTTCGTGTTGCCGGTGGCCATCGAGCTCTCCACGCGAGTCGCCTTTGCGCCGCTGGCCGGGAGCGAACTCGTCGTGCGCTCGACGGCGTTCGAAGGGGACGAGGCGCGCCTTGCCCTGGGAACGCGTGAGCCGCGCCGCGGGCATTGGAGCGATTACGTCGCCGGTCTTTTGCGGACCCTCGAAGCGGAGTCGGTACCGGTTCCGCCCGCGGGTCTCCTTCTGGATTCGGACGTTCCTCTCGGTGGCGGGTTGAGCTCCTCGGCTTCCCTGGGTGTCTCGGTGGCGAGGGCTCTTCTCGCGTTGGCCGGCGTGTCCCGGTCGCGCGAGGACGTTGCCCGACTTTGCCAACGTGCGGAGAACGACTTCGTCGGTACCCAATGCGGGATCATGGATCCGTTCATCTCCTGCTTTGGCCGCGCCGGGCACGCTCTTCTGCTCGACTGTCGTTCGCTGGAGACATCCTGGGTGCCGATTCCTCCTGCGATCGAGATCGTCATCCTGCACTCGGGGGTGCGACACGCGCTTGCCGACGGCGGCTACAACGAGAGGCGCGCCGAGTGTGAGGCGGCCGTCGAAGCCCTGCGTCGTTCGGACGCGAGCGTGCGCTCGCTCCGCGACGTCGACGAGGAGAAACTCGGCAGCATCCGGGCGGCGCTCGAGGACATCCCCTATCGTCGCGCCCGTCACGTCGTGGGGGAGAACGCGCGCGTACGCGCCTTCGAGGCCGCTCTACGGAGGGCCGATCTCGACGAAGTCGGCCGACTCCTCGCGGCCTCCCACCAGAGCCTGCGGGACGACTTCGAAGTCAGTTGCGCCGAACTCGATCTGCTCGTCGATCTGGCCACCCGGGCCCCCGGAGTGATCGGTGCCCGCATGACCGGCGGGGGTTTTGGTGGGTGTACGGTCAATCTGGTGCGCGCGGGCACCGGGCCGCAATTCGCATCGTCGGTCGTTGCCTCCTACGCGCGCGAGACCGGCCGCGAATCGGCGTGTTGGATCACCGGCGCTGCGGCGGGTGCTCGGGTCGATTGACGGGGTGACGGTCGGGGTCGAAGGCCGCGGCGGGGTGACGGTCGGGGTCGAAGGCCGCGGCGGGGTGACGGTCGGGGTCGAAGGCCGCGGCGGGGTGACGGGATTTTGGCGGTCCGGCGCCGCGACGTCAGGAAATTGCCGCCCCGGGGTGACCCCGGAGACGGTTAAAAAGCGAGGAAAAACAGACATTTGAGGAATTCGAGAGGTTTGGTTCCGGTCTTGCTGACTGTGTCTCCCACGCGTCGACGTCCACCGACGGCGGCGCTCAGACCCATCGGGAGGAGAGTGAGCATGAAGAGGTTGGTCCGAGAGCAGAAGCGCTACATTCGTCGTTGGAGCCGCCACACGGGAGCGAGCCCGGGCCGCATGGCCTTGCTGGGAACCGCCTTCCTCTTCGGCATGATCGCGGCCTGAGCCGCACGAAATCGCGGAGCCGCTTCGGTCGGTTCCGCACGCGACGCCGGGGTCGGTTCGACGGCCCCGCGGCGCACGGCCAGGAGCCCGGATCCCGCTTTGCGGGCCCGGGCTTTTCGCGTTCCAGGTCGCGACTCCGGTCCAGGAGTGCGCCGCGTCCCCGCCCTCCGTCTGGCGCGCGGTGCGTTTGTTGACGCGGTACAGCGCAACGTACATAGTCCTCGCGAGCGGCGCCGGTCGCTCCCGGGCGCGCGCTGGTCTCGACGAAATGACGAGTGACACGACGCGCACGCCTGCCCCGGGCAGATTCCTTCGACGCCTCGTGGGCCTTCTCCCCGGTCTCGGACTGCTCGTTCTCCTCGCACTCGCCGCGACGCCGGCTCTGGCCGAGCCGCCGATCCGGTTCGACCAGGTGTCGGACATGTTCGACCCGGTCTCGGTCCCGGCGCAGAAGATCCATGATCTCACCCGGCTCGTCCTTCCGATCTGTGCGGCGATCTTTCTCACCGTGGCCGGGCTCCTCGTGTACGTCATCGTTCGCTTCCGGGCCCGTCCGGGCGACGAGCGGCGCGAGCCTCCGCAAGTGTACGGAAGCAACAACCTCGAGGCGGCGTGGACCATCGTCCCGATCATCATCGTAGTCGTGCTCTTCCTTGCGACCGCTCGCACGATCGGTGAGGTCGAGCTCCGCGAACCGCCCGCGGGTGCTCTCGAGGTCACCGTGGTGGGGCACCGTTGGTGGTGGGAGTTCCGGTATCCGGAGTACGGGATCGTCACCGCGAACGAATTGCACATTCCCGTGAGCGATCCCTCGGCCCGACGGCCGACCTTCCTGTGGCTCGAATCGCAGGACGTCGTGCACAGTTTCTGGGTGCCTCGTCTGGCGGGGAAGACCGACGTCGTACCCAATCGGCGCAACGCAATGTGGATCGAGACGGCCGAACCGGGACTCTACCTCGGGCAATGCGCCGAGTACTGCGGGACCCAGCACGCGCACATGCTTCTGCGGGTCTACGTCCACACCCCGGAGGAGTTTGCCCGCTGGGTGGAGACGCAGCAGGCGCCGGACGTCCGCGATGCCTCCGTCGCCGGAGGGCGGGCCCTTTTCCAGAAAACGGCCTGCATCAACTGCCATGCGCTCGAAGGGACGGTTGCCGATGGAACCTATGGCCCGAGCCTCTCGCACCTCATGAGCCGGGAGACCATCGGTGCGGGCGCGGCCTTCAATACGCGTGCAAACCTGACGCAATGGATCCGTGACCCGGCGGTCTTGAAGCCTGGCGTGCGGATGCCGGACATGAAACTCACCGACGAGGAGGTCGAAGCGCTGGTCGACTACCTCGTCACCTTGAAGTAGGAGGCCTGCGGAGATGACCGCGATCGACGGAGGCGTGGTAGAGGGTGGGGCGCAGGAGAAGCCGACCGTCTGGTTGACGCTCCACGAGTGGGCGACCACCGTCGATCACAAGAAGCTCGGGCTGATGTACATCGGTGCGGGTCTCTTCTTCTTCCTGGTCGCCGGTCTGGAAGCGGCAGGCATGCGCATGCAACTCGCCTTGCCGGACAACGATTTCGTCGGCCCCGAGACCTTCAATCGGCTCATGACCGTCCACGGCACGACGATGGTCTTCTTCGTCGGCATGCCGATCTTCTTTGGCTTCGCGAACTTTCTCGTGCCCTTGATGATCGGGGCACGCGATCTCGCCTTCCCCCGCC
>JAPOLW010000408.1 GCA_029976905.1 bacterium
CAGTACCGACACCCGGGCGAAATTCGTCTTCCATCCGATGTTGGCTTCGTCCTGCATCAGGCCCGAGAGATCGCCGCCGCCGACGTGGAAGCTCACGTTCATGCCTGCCGCCTGGGCCGCCGCCCAGATCGGATCCCAGTGACGATCGCGCAGGGCCGGCTGTTCGTGCGCTTCGGGGATGTTGCACATCAAGACGGCCTTGTATCCGAGGCCGGCGCATCTCTCGATCTCGCGCACCGACGCCGGAACGTCCCAGAAGGGCGTCGCCATCACCGGAACGAGGCGCCCCGGGTTTTCGGCGCAGAAATCGAGAAGGAAATCGTTGTAGGCGCGCACGCAGTCGAGAGCCAGTTCGGCCTCTTCGAGTCGGCGGAAGTTCGCCGAACCGAAGCCGCCGACGTTGGGGTAGAGCACCTGGGCCCAGATCTTCTCCTCGTCCATGAACGCGAGGCGCGCGCGGGCCTCGTACATCGAGGGCGGAATCTCGTCGAAGTTCTTGCGAAAGTCGGGCGGCGTTCCATCGTGCCCGGCCATGGAGTAGGCGCCGGGCATGCCGATCGGCGTATCCCCCGAAAACCAGAGATCGGTCCCCTCGATGCGGCGCACGTGCGGAATCCGATCTCCCCACCGACTCGGAAGGCGCGACGTCCAGACGTCGGCCGGCTCGGTGATGTGGGTGTCGATGTCGATCACGGGGTAGCGCTCGAAGAGGGTCGTTCCCATTGGCTTCTCCTCGGTTTGGACGCGGCCGCTCAGCCGGCCGTGACGCCCTGGTCTGCCTCCCACACCGCGCCGTGGACCGCGCGGGCCTCGTCGGAGGCGAGGAAGGCGATCACCCCGGCGATGTCATCGGCCTGGCTCATCGGACGGAACCCGCGGTAGCGGGCCATGAGTTTGTCGTCGAGGCCCTCGGGAAAATCGATCGCGGCGATCATGTTCGTCGCCGTCCCCGACGGAGCGACGCAGTTGATCCGCACCTTCGTCTTCACGAATTCCATCGCCAGAGCCTTGCTCATGTTGATGAGGCCCGCCTTGCTCGCGCAATAGCCCACGGTATACGCTTGCCCCATCAGGCCGGCGTTCGAAGCGACGTTGACGATGTTGCCCTCGGATTCGAGCAAATGCGGCAGGGCCGCCTGCGAGAAGAAGAACGGCCCGGAGAGGTTCACCGCCAGCTGAAGATTCCAGTCCTCTTCGGACGTCGAAATCGCGTGCGAGAAGCGCACGATGCCGGCGACGTTGAGCAACACGTCGAGCCGGCCGAAGGCGGCCACGCACGCCTCGACGGCATCGAAGCAGGACTGGCGGTTGGTCACGTCGCAGACCGTGGTCTCGACCTCCCCCCCGGCGGCGCGGATCGACTTCGCGGTTTCCTCGAGGCCCGCGGCGTTGACGTCGACGGCGTGGATCTTCGCCCCCTCGGAGGAAAGACGCAGACTGCTCGCCCGGCCCATGCCGGACGCAGCACCGGTGACCAGTGCGACCTTGTTTTCGAAGCGGCTCATCGTGGATCGAGTAACATCTCGACGGCCGCTGCCCACCCCGCGCTGCGTCAGACCGGCATGCTCTTCTTCCCGTGCTATCGTCGACGCTGGTGGGCGAGCACGACGCATCCCCGGAACGCCTGGCGCGCCGCGCGGCCCGCCGCGAGGCTCTCGAGCGTCTCGCCACCGCGGTGCGAGGGCTGATCGACGCTTCGGTGACGACCGATGTCGAGCCCGCCCGGATCGACGAGGCGCAAGCGGTGATCCGCGCCGTGACCGAACGCTTGAACGAACGACGACATCCCGGCACCTTTTCCGGCCTGCTCGGGCGCGGCGCCATCGACCCGGCCCAGCCCAACCGGGCCGTCCCCTTGAGTCCATGGGCGGGTTTCTTCAACCCACTAGCGCCTCCCATCCGCCTCGAATCCCGGGGCGACACCATCGTCGGACACGTGCGACTCGGCAAGCCCTACATCGGCCCCCCCGGCTCGGCGCACGGGGGCGTCGTCGCCGGAATCATGGACCAATTGGTCGCCTCGGCCGGACAGAGCATCGGGGTCGCGGGCGTCACCGCAACCCTCTCGGTGCGCTTTCGCCAGCCGACGCCGCTGGAGACCGATCTCACGCTCCGTGCCTGGGCCGACCCGCGCGAAGACGATGCAGGCCGACGGACCATTCGCGCCGAGATCCGCGCCGGCGAGGTCGTCACGGCCGAAGCGCACGCTCTCGTCGTGCGCACCGCACGATTCCAGCGCCCCGGGTAGGCACGCGCTCCGTCGGCCCGAAGCCGCGCTCGGTCGCCGTTCCCTCCCGGCCTGATTTTGGATAAGGGACATCCATGGGGAAGGGGATCGGTCTCCCGGTGCTCGTACTCGCGGCGGTGAGCGCCCTGGCGGCCGACGCACCGCACGCCGCAGCAGCATCTTCGATCGAAGCCCCGGACGGGGCGACTCCCCCCGCGGACTCCGCCCCGCCGTCGGCAAACGGGGGATCTGCGTCTTCGGCGGGGACCACGGACGCGCCGACGCCACCCAAAAGCGCCGCCCCCAGGACGGCGCACGACGTCCTGCGCGAAGCCCGGGAGGTTCTCGCTCCCATCAAAGACAAATCCATGCGCGTGACGATGCGGGTCGGCGACGACACCGGAAACACGCGGGTGAAAACGCTGCGCGGCTACGAGAAACACGAGGCAGGAGACCGCAAGGTCCTGTGGACCTTCGAGTCGCCCCTCGAACTGCAAGGCACCGGATTTCTCGCCTGGCAGAACGAGAGCGAAGCCGACACCCTCTGGATCTACTTTCCCGGACAACGCCGGGTCCGACGCGTACCGCCCTCGATCCGGCGCGAGAATTTCCAGGGAAGCATGTTCACCTATGAAGACCTGATTGCCGTCTTCTTCCTCGACTTCGACGGAACGCATCGGCTCGACGGCACGCAGACCTGCGGCGACGGAGATTGCTTCGTCGTCGACAGCGCGCTCGAGGGCGGCGTCTTCGCCTACGACCGATTACGCACCTGGATCGACGTCGAATCGCGGCTTCCGCGCCGGGTCGAATTCTTCGCCGACGACCTGCTCAAGGTGATGACGGTTTCCGACGTGCGCACGATCGATGGAATTCCGTCGATCGTGCGCGTGGAGATGACCAGTCCGAACGACGGCTTCGTCACGCGCGTCGAACTCGACGAGATCACCTACAACCAGGGGCTCGACGATCGCCTCTTCACCATCGAGGCCCTCTCCCGACACGGCAAATGAGAGCCCGCCTCAACCACCGAGACCGGGCAAGGGACGTTCCACCGCCGCGAGGACCTCGGCATGGAGGTCGCGCTTGAGGACGCCCATGGCGGGGGGGGCCTTGGCCGCGAGCCCCGCCGCAATCGCAACGGCCTGGGAGAGAACCTCCGCTTCGGGCACGGCGCGATCGACGATGCCGAGGGACGCGGCTTCCTCGCCACCGAAGCGTTGGCCGGTCACGATGACCCGGTGCACCGTCCGCACCGGAAGACGCGCCTTCAGCACGGCGGTCATCGCGGGATGGAGAGGTGCCCGCATGTCGACCTCGGGCATGCAGTAGTACCCGCGATCGGCGCGCATGATCTGGAAGTCGTGTGCGACCGCGAACTGCGCCCCGGCGCCGAATGCGTGGCCGTTCACCGCGGCGACGCTGGTCATGGGCAGGGTCAGCACCCTTGCGATGAGTTCCAACACCGAACGCACATAGTCGGCGATCTCCCCGGAGGAGAGGCCGCCCATGTACTCGACGTCGAGGCCATTGGAGTAGAACTTGCCGGTGCCGGTCGTGACGAGGGCTGCGGGAGACGCAGCCGTCGAGACTTCCTCCAGGATACGGCCCAACTCCGTGATCAGAGAGGGGTCGAAACGATTCTCGCCGTGATCGAAACGCAGAACGAACACGGCTCCCTCGCGGCTGAGGTCGATCATCGATGGTCCTTTCTAGCTGAATTCCGGGATGATCCGGGTACCGATCGTCTCGACCTGCGCGAGCAAATCGCCACCTCCCGCCACCGGAAAGAGTATGAATTTTTCACAGCCCGCCTCCACATAGGCGTGCAGGCGTTCCCGCACGTCTTCGACCGCGCCGATCGCCGAGCGCTCGCGGAATGCGTCTGCATCCATGGGCCCGCGTCCCAGGAAACGGCGGG
>JAPOLW010000409.1 GCA_029976905.1 bacterium
GATGCCCGTCGTGCAACGTCCGACTCCCGGGTCCGGACCGGGGGCGTTTGCACTGCTCGCGTTGTCGTTCCGAATCCGGCGGGGGAGGGGTGGCGGCCCGCAGGGAGGCGGAGATGGTCGCCCTTTCGCTCCGCGCGCCCGACAGGCTATGAACACGCCATGAGCATGGGGATCGAGCCGCCCGCCCCGCGCCGGCGGGCGAGCAGTCGCCTGTCGGATGCGGCGAGTCTTCCGTTCGGGCCCTGTCCCTCCTGCGAGCGGGAGGTGCTCGGCGTCGTTCTTCCCGAGAGCCCGGGCCGCTTCGTCTGTTCGCAGTGCGATCGTCCGTTGACCCGCGTCGACTGGATTGCGGAGGAGGAACTCGAGGCGGTCGGCTACGAGGCGCGCGATCCTCTTGCCTTGGAGGGTGGCTGCGGGACCGGTTGTGCGAGCGGGGGCTGCGGCGCCCGGCGCTGAAGACCTCTCCGGCGCCCCCTGGATGGCACCGGTGCCGGTCGGGGCGGGGCTGCGCGCGAGTTGTCTGATCAACAACTACGACTACGCTCCCTACCTCGTCGAGGCGGTAGCCAGCGCGTGCGCGCAGACCCGTTCGTTCGACGAGATCGTCGTCGTGGACGACGGATCGACCGACGATTCCGTCGCACGCGTCCGGGAGCGTTTCGGTGCCGATCCGCGCGTCGTCCTGGTCGAGAAGACCAACGGCGGTCAACTCTCGTGCTTTCATTCGGGCCTGCGGGCATCGCACGGGGATCTCCTGTTTTTTCTCGATGCCGACGACGTCTACGAGCCCGGCTATCTCGCGAGGGCCGTCGAAGTCTATCGGGGCCACCCCGAGTGCCATGGTCTCGTGTCGGCCTATCGCGAGTTCGGAAAGCGCGACGCGGTGGTTCGCCGCTTCGCGGAGGATCGCGATCTGGGGTATTCGGCGGTCCTGGCGCTGACCCGGAGTCTCACCAAGCTCTGGGTCTCGCCGACCTCGACGCTGTCGTTCCGCCGCGGCGTGCTCGAGCGCTTTCTGCCCCTGCCCCGGCCGCAAGACTGGCGGACGCGGGCCGACGATTGCCTGCTCTTTGGCTCCGCGATGGCCGGCGCCCGCAAGCGTTTTCTCGCCCAACCGTGGGTGGGCTATCGCATCCACGCCGACAATCGTTGGTACGGCCGGACCTTCGATGCGGCCTGCGAGGCCGAGCGGGAACGCGCTCTGGGACGGTTGCTCGCCGATCTCGTCGAGAGGCTCTCGCTCGACGACCTGGCCGCCCTGGGGCCGGGCGAATTCGCCCGCAACCCCGATCCGACGCTCCGCCGTCTGCGCCACTACCTCCGGGTGGCTCGTCGGGCGGGTCTCCCCTGGGCCGAGCGTGCGCGGCAGGCCGGTTCGATGGCCACCCACCTTCTCCGTTCGCGGATCGCCCCGGCGGGCCGCTCCTGAGCCCGTCGGGGCGTGCCGACGGGAGCGGGCGGTGGTTTGCCTCGCGGGGCTGCGCTGTTAATTCCGTCAGGCCGGATCGGGAAGCCCCCCCGGCGCTCGCGCGCGGATGACCGCTCCCAGGCAAGATAACGGATCGACACCGGTCGGTGGGTGGCAGATCGTGCTCGACTACTGGAAGCCCGTGCTCTGGGTCCTCCTGTGCGTGCAGCTGCCGGTGATCGTACTCAATCGTCTCGAACTCCCCTTCGAGATTTCCTTTGGCTTCCGTAGCTTCAGCCGTAACGTCGCCATCTTCATGGTTCTCGGCGTCTGGCTGGGAGCTCCGGGGCTGCCGCGTCCACGCTCGAGTCTGACCCTGCCCATGTTGGTCTTCTTCTTCGTCATCGGAGCATCGGTGGCGCTGGGAGGAGGACGGTGGGCCGACGTCCGGAGCTTTGGCGTGGCGATCGGCCTCTTCTATGGAGCCCGCTCTCTGGCCGCCGATGCGGAGGGACGCCGGCGGCTCTTTCACTGGATCGGTCTGGTGGTTCTGGGAACGGTCGTGGCGGAGATCGTCGGGAACCCAGAGATCCTGCGCCTCCGGGAGTCGCTCCGGCACACCATGGTGACCGCCCACCCCAATACGCTGGGCGGAGTCTTTGCGATCTTCTCCCCCCTCTTCCTGGGGGCTTCCGAGGACCGGAGCGCGAGACGCATGGCGCCGGTCTATCTGGTCGCCGCGATCCTGGGGGTGGTGTTCACCTTTTCGCGCCTCGCCCTGGGCGGGCTTCTGGTGGGAAGCGCCGTCGTTCTCCTGGCGGATCGGCTTCGTCGCAGCCCGGCGCGCCTGGTCCTCTCCGGCGTTGTGGCGGCGTGTGTCGTCGTGGGCGCGATCTTCTACCTGTCCCTGGGGCGAGCGGAAGCGGATTGGCAGCGTCTGCAGATCATCTACACCTCATTGACGCTCTTCGCGGAGAGTTGGCCGCTGGGCATCGGCTATGGGGTCGAAAACCTCGAAGCCCTTTTCCCGTCGCGTTACGAGGAGATCTACGGCCAACCGCTGTGGCTCTTCCATTCCCACAATATGTACGTCGATCTGCTCGTCGGGACCGGGGTCTTCGGAATGGCGAGTGCAGTCTGGTTGTTCTGGCGGCTCCTCCGGGTGGGATGGCGCGCCGTGCGCGATGCGCCCCCCGATCCGGCGATGCGGCGTGTCGGGGCCGGCCTGGCGGGCACCGTCGTGGTCTTCTTGTGGGTCGGGATCGGCGACATGCCGCTGTACCACGAGCGCCTCTTGTTCCCCCTGGTGATGGCCTGGGGACTCATGGACGGTTGGGCGAACCGTCTTCAGACGGCGCCCGACTGACGTAGCCCTTCGTAGAGTACGATCGAGACGGCGTTGGAGAGGTTCAGGCTGCGGACGCCGCTCCCGGGCATCGGGATCGCATAGAGGGGAGAGAGTTCGCGGCGCAGGCCGTCGGGCAGACCGCGACTCTCGCCTCCGAAGACGAGGACGTCATCCTCGCGGAAGCCGATGGTGGTGTAGGAGCGGTCCGCGTGCGAGCTGAAAGCCAATCGGCGACCGCTCGGAAGCGCGGCGGTGAAGCTCTCCCAGTCGGGGTGCACGTGCAGATCGACGAAGGGCCAGTAATCGAGGCCGGCACGCCGGAGGTAGCGGTCCTCCAGGGAGAAGCCGAGGGTGCCCACCAGGTGCAGCGGCGTCGCGGTCGCCGCGCACAGGCGGGCGACCGATCCCGTATTCTGGGGAATTTCCGGCTCGACCAACGCGATGTGCATCGATGATCACACGGCGTCCGCGGGAACGAGCTTTGCGGTTCTGCCTCCGGGGAGCGGTAGGAGAAAGGCGCCCTCACCTTCGCGCACGTGGCCGAGCAACTCTGCCTGCGCGGGGCGCAGGAAGCGCGCCGGAAAGCGGCCCTCCTTGACGCGGCAGTAGAGAACCTCCTCGGAGCGGATCTCCAGGGAGTCGGAGGGGAGGGGCTCGACGGAGCCGTCGTTGAGTTCGACGGTGAAGCCAGACTTCGGGTCGCCGTCGACCCGTCGCACGACGTAGGGCGTGTCGTCGATCACGATGCGGGCGCGCTCGTCTCCGATGACCAACCACCACGAGCCGTCCTCCCCGCGGCTCACGTGCTGGGAGAAGAGTCGCTCGATGCGGGGATTCACGATGGGCTCGTCGTCGGAGTACCAGCGGCCGTCCTTTCCGAAACGGATGGTATGCGATTCGATTGCCCAGAAACCCGCGCGCGCCATCGTCCGATTCTCACCCGGGCCCGGGCGTCTGGCAAGGATGCGATGGGCGGGTCTTTCGGCACGCATCCCGGTCGGATACGGTCGGGGAGAACGATGGTTCCCGTGCTCGTGCAACTCGGCCCCGTCGCCCTCTACAGCTTCGGGGCGATGCTCGCTCTTGGATTTCTTGCCGCGGGCACCGTGGTCGGCGATCAGTTGGAGTCGCGTGGGCTCGACCGGGGCCACGCCTCCTCGATCGTCTGGTGGGCTGCCATCGGAGGGATCATCGGCTCGCGAATCCTCTCGGTGGCCAACGATTGGGGCCAATTCCTCGAGTCACCGGCGAGCTTCGTCTTCACTGGTGCGGGCTTCGTCTGGTACGGCGGCCTCATCGGCGGGACGATCTCGGTGAGCATCTACGTGCTCGCCCGCCATCTTCCCTATCTGGCCGTCGCGGATTGTGTCGCGGTCGGTCTCGTCCTGGGTC
>JAPOLW010000040.1 GCA_029976905.1 bacterium
CCCCACGATGTGGACCTCCGACCCGAGAGCCTGGCCGACCGTGCCCTTGTGCGCGAGCCAGCCTTCGGAATTGCAATAGGCGAAACCGTTCCCTTCGGTGCCAGCGTAGTATTCGTGCAGGATCGGCCCCCACCAGTCGATCATCTGCTCCTTGACCGGGATCGGACAAGGAGCCGCCGCATGGACGGCACACGCGAGGCTGGAGAGAGCGTACCGTCGCCGCGTCGCTTCGGGGAGCTTCAGCATTCGCACGAACATGGTCGGCACCCATTGACTATGGGTGACCCGGTAGCGCTCGATCGCCTCGAGCGCGGCCTCGGCGTCGAACCGTTCCATCACCACGACCGTCGCGCCGATCCTGTGGAATTGCGTGCAATAGCGCAGGGGCGCGCTGTGGTAGAGAGGCGCCGGGGAGAGGTAGACCGACTCCGACCCCGCCCCGAAGAGCATGGTCACGAGGTTGGTGAGCCCCTCGGGCGAACCCAGCGGCGTGGCCGCCAAGGGGGCCTTGACGCCCTTGGGACGCCCCGTCGTGCCCGACGAATAGAGCATCGGGCTCCCCTCCACCCGTTCGGGGAGCGGTTCGGCGGACCCCGCGGCGATCGTCTCCTCGAACGAGTCGAAGCCGGGGATGGGACCACCGACCGAAAGCCGTAGGTCGAGTGTCGCGAGCCGATCTCCGAGTTCCGCGACCTGGCCGGCCTTGTAGGGACTCGTGAGGAAGGCCCGGCTTCCGCTGTCCTCGATGATGTAGCCGAGCTCGTCGGCCGTGAGACGCGAACTGATGGCCGTGTAGTAGAGCCCGGCGTAGTGCGCGCCCCACATGATCGGCAGATACTCGGCACGATTCTCCATGCAGAAGGCGACGTGATCGCCCGGAGAGAGGCCGATGGAGTGGAAGACGCGCGCCAGCCGGTTGGCCGTTTCGTCGAGCTCCCGGTAGGTCACGACACGCCCTTCCGCCGCCAGAATCACCGCCGGGCGCTCGGGGGCCCGCTCGGCCCAGGTCCCAGGATATTGGTTCGTCTCGTCTGCCATGTTTCTCTCCGTTCTTGGGCGCCTCGCGTCTCCGTCCATCCCAGTTAGGCCACCGACTGCCCCGGGGCAAATCGGCTCCGCCTCTTCCGGCGACAGCATCCGAATTGTGCGATAGGATGAGAGACGCGATGGAGATCTCTGCACGACGGCCCTCTCGCCTTTTCCCGATCACCTTGAGCGGCCTCGTTCTGGCCGGGGTCCTGGTCTGGCTGACGCCATCCGCCCCGTCGGCCGGGTCGCAAAGCCCGGCCCCGAAGACGGCGACCGCCCAGGCCGTCTTTGCCGGCGGCTGCTTCTGGTGCATGGAAAAACCTTTCGACGAACTCGACGGCGTTCTTTCCACCACCTCGGGCTATACCGGAGGCACCCTGGCGAACCCGACCTACGAGCAGGTCTCCGACGGCAATACCGGACACGTCGAAGCCGTGCGGGTGGACTACGATCCGCAGAAGGTTTCCTACGAACGACTCGTGGAGGTCTTCTGGAGGAACGTGGACCCCCTCGATGGCCGGGGGCAGTTCTGCGACAAGGGCTTTCAGTATACGAGCGCCATCTTCTATGCCGACGAGGAGGAGCGCCGCATCGCCGAGGCCTCCCGAAAACGGCTCGAGGAAGAGGGACACCTGGGCGGCAAAATTGCCACGCGCATCGTTGCGGCAGCGCCCTTCTACGACGCCGAGGAATACCACCAGGACTACTATCAGAAGAACCCGATCCGCTATCGGTATTACCGGCGCGGATGTGGGCGCGACCGCCGGCTCGCCGAACTCTGGGGCGAGAAGACCGATCCGGCGCACTAACGACCCCGCCTTGCACGAAAGCGCCCCCTACGGGTACGTTTTCCGGGTGCGACTGACTCTCTGCCAGGGGCTCGTTGGACTGCTCGCGGCCCTTGCCATGGGCTGCGGGGACGGCGCCTCGGGGGGCTCGCCGCTCCCCGGCTCCGCTCCAGCCGATCCCTCGACGGACGATTGCACCGAATTCGAGGGGACCTTCTCGGCGATCCAGGAAGTGGTCTTCGAAAAGCGCGGCTGCACAGCTCAGGTCTGTCACGGAGCGTCCGCGATCGCCGACCTCGATCTGCGTGCCGGAGTCTCGTACGAAAACCTCGTCGAGGCCCCCTCCTCGGGGACCAGCGGACGACGGGTGGTCCCCGGCGATCGGGAGAGAAGCGTGCTCTACGCGAAACTCGCGGCCGCCACGATTCCCGGGAGCGTCCAGATCAGCGGCGCCCCGATGCCGAGCGGAATGCCGCCGATCTCCCTCGACGAACTCGAAGCCATCCAAAAGTGGATCAACGCCGGCGCACCCGCGACCGGCACGGTCGAGGGCACGCAGACCCTCCTCGACGCCTGCCTGCCGACGCCGGAACCGATCTCGATCATTCCGCTGTCCGCGCCAGACCCGAACAAAGGCGTGCAGTTCCGCCTCCCCCCGATCGAGCTTCCCGCAGGAAGCGAGCGGGAGGTCTGCTTTGCGACCTACTACGACTTCACCGATGAAGTTCCCGAGCGCTACAAGACCGCGGGCGGCGAAGCCTTCTTCTACGACGGTTACGAGGTTCGTCAGGATGCAGTGACCCATCACTTGATTTTCTTCCTCGGCACGCGTGCCGATGGAACACCGCTTCGAGCCGAGGATCTGTCCGATTGGACGTGTGCGGACGGCGACCTTGCTGGAACACCGTGCGATCCGCGGGACGCCGATGCCTGCGGGGGGGGCGGAATCTGCCGCACGCCCGTTCGTCGGTCGCTTGCGTGCGTGGGGTACGCATCGTCGGAGGACGAGGCCTTTTTCCCTTCCGAGGAAATCGCCGTTCAGCAGGCCCAGTCGACTCAAAACCTCTTCCCGGGGACCTATCGGACTCTCCCGATCGAGGCAGTCGTCCTGTGGAATTCCCATTCGTTCAACACCACCACCGAGGCCCACGTCCTGCGTGGCCGCATCAATCTGAACTTTGCCGACGACCGGCGCCACCCGCAGAAAAGTGCGGGAGGCTTCGATACCGCCTTCGGCATTCCCAAGCTCTTCACGGAAGGGGCGCCGCCCTACAGCGAAGGGGTCCTCTGCGAGCGCATGATCGTGCCGACGGGCACGCGGATCACCGGTATCAGCTCGCATACCCACAGCAAGGGCAAGCGCTTCTGGTACGAGAACCCCGACGGGGAAATCATCTACGAGAGCTTTATCTACAACGATCCTCTGAATCTCTTCCTCGAAGAGCCTTTGGCCTATGATGATCCAGATCCAGCGCGACGCACGCTCACGTACTGTGCGCTCTATCGCAACGGTGTCGACGAAGACGGCGCGCCCGACCCCGAAACGGTGACACGCGCATCGCGGATCGAGTACCCGATCCCTCTCTTCGGGGACCGGTCGACCCTTGGGTTCTGTGAGCCGACCCAATGCGTGAACGAAGGCCGTCTCGACGTCGTATGCGATGATGGCATCGCGAACCGCCGCGGCGACGATGCCGCCTGCGACTCGAGCCCGGGCGCGGGGGATGGCTGGTGCGACGCTTGTTCGGTCACGGGCGGGATCACCACGCAGAACGAGATGTTCGGCGCTCAGATCTGGTACTTCATCGACGATGGTTTCCCCGCCGACGCCGCGGTCGACTTCCCCGACAGCTTCGGCTTCAACATCGGCCCGCCGGATCGATCGGACGATTCCTGATCGTGTGAACGGGCAGGGAGTGGGCCCGGAGTCATGCGGTTCCCGCTCGCCCACGACGGACGCGAGGGGGGAACCGCAGGGCCTGACACCCAGGGGCGGCCCGCGTTGCCATCCTCCCTTACACCAGGATCGGCCCCGGGGTCTCCGCGGGACCCGGCCCCATGCCCGGGCGGGGCGGTGCCCCAAACGCCAGAACCATCGATCGTGCAAACGTTTGCTTGCTTTCCGATTCCTGTCATGGTTTTCAGGTAATTGGATCACATTGGAGTCGAGCGATGGGGGATCGAGACGAGGAGCGAGCGCCGGCCGAGCGACCAGGCCATCCGTGGACGTTCCTGTCCAACTACGGCCACATCCTGCTGGCCCTCGCACAAGATCCCGAGGCGCGTATGCGTGATCTTGCCCAACGAGTCGGAATCACCGAGCGAGCGGTCCACCGTCTGCTCGGCGAGATGGAGACGGCGAAGGTGATTGCCCGCCACCGCAATGGTCGACGGAATCATTATTCGATCAACCCGAAGGTTCAGCTGCGTCATCCCATCGAGGCGCACCGCACCGTTGGGGATCTGATCGATCTCGTCCTGCCCGCCGAGGAGGGAACACCGGAAGTGCGTCGCGCGTGAGCGAGTCCATGCGCCGACTGCGGCAGGGACCCATCCATGCGCCGACGGCGCGGGGACCTGTCTGTTCCGTTCAAGAATCAGCTCGATCCACCCAAGCCGCTCGGATCGTCCACGTGGCGCTGCGACGCGAGGGGAGAAATCCATGAAGAGCATCTTCAGTGAGATTCGCCATGACGCACCGGCGAGTGTCGTCGTCTTTTTCGTTGCGGTCCCGTTGTGTCTTGGCATCGCGCTCGCCAGCGGTGCGCCCCTCTTTTCGGGACTGATCGCCGGCATCGTCGGTGGCATCGTCGTCGGCAGTCTCAGCCAGTCGTCCCTGGGTGTCTCCGGGCCGGCGGCGGGACTCGCTGTCATCGTGCTCGCCGCCATCCAGGATCTGGGCTTCGAAGCCTTCCTGGTGGCCGTGGTCCTCGCTGGCGGGATCCAGATCGTGCTCGGTCTCGCCAAGGCGGGTGTGATCGCCTACTTCTTCCCTTCGTCGGTCATCAAGGGAATGCTCGCCGGAATCGGCGTCATCATCTTCCTCAAGCAAATCCCCCACGCCCTCGGTCACGACAGTGACCCCGAGGGCGACATGGCCTTCGTCCAGCCCGATGGGGAGACGACCCTATCGTCGTTCGGAGCGATGCTGGGGGATTTCGACGGCAGCGCGATCTTCGTATCCGCAACCGCACTTGCCATCTTGCTGTTGTGGGAGAGTCCCGCTTTCCAACGACGTGCCTTCTCCCGGCTCATTCAGGGACCGCTCGTAGCCGTCGCGTTCGGAATCGCCTTTCAGGCGATGACGTCGCGCTTTGCCCCCGCGCTCTCGCTGAACGACTCCCATCTGGTGAGTGTTCCCGTCGCGACGGGATGGTCGGATCTGGCAGGGTTTGTCGTCTTCCCGGACTGGTCCCAGCTGCTCAATCCGGGGATCTATGCCCCCGCCGTGACCCTCGCGGTGGTCGCGAGTCTCGAAACCCTCCTCTGCGTCGAGGCGACCGACAAACTCGATCCCCGGGGGCGTGTGACGCCCACGAACCGGGAACTGATCGCTCAGGGCAGCGGCAACGTTCTTTCGGGCCTGATCGGCGGGCTTCCGATCACGCAGGTGATCGTGCGGAGTTCCGCCAACATCCTCTCGGGAGGCCGCACCAAGGTTTCAGCCATCCTGCACGGGGTCTTCTTGCTTCTGGCCGTCGTCTTCCTGCCCACCGTCCTGAACATGGTTCCACTGGCCGTTCTGGCGAGCATCCTCTTCGTCGTCGGCTATAAGCTCGCCAAGCCCTCCCTCTTCCGTGAGATGTACGAGATCGGCCCCGCGCAGTTCGCTCCCTTCGTCGTCACCGTTGTGGGGATCGTCCTGACCGACCTCCTGGTCGGGATCGGATTGGGCATGGCGGTCGCGATTTTCGTCATCCTGACGCGCAACTACATGAATTCGCACTTCATGCAGATGGAGAAGACGACGTCTGCGGGCGATACGCGATCCTTCTCCATCGTCTTGTCGGAGGAAGTGACCTTCCTCAACAAGGGAGCCATCATCCGGGCTTTTGCGGAGATCCCGGATGGGTCGAGCGTGAAACTCGACACCTCGCGCTCCTACCACATCGACTACGATGTCCTCGAGTCCATCTCCGAGTTCGAGAAATCGGCGCCGGGTCGTGGAATCACTTTTGAGCGAATCGAGAAGGCGCCCGAGGTGTCCACCGCGGTGCTTGGCTCGATGGGAGAAAGGTCCGGGGCACTTCCCGAATCGACGGCCCCTTGATGCCGTCCCTCCGCAGGAGACCTTGCGCCTCTTGCGGGTGGATCGGATCCGCAGTTCTGCCGGCAAGTCGCCGAGCGCAACGCCCGGCTCGCCCCGGGGCGTGCTCCGGTCGCCGGGTCCCCTTCTTCGGGAACTCGAGTCCGAAGGGTCGATCGGGAGCCTTGGTGCCGTATTCGGCGTCGCCGGCGACGGAGCGGAATCCTGTCCGGAAACGCCGGGGGCAGGTTGACCCGGGGGCCGTGCGCCTGCGCCCTCGATCGTCTAGGGTCCGCCCTCATGCTGCGCGCAGGCATCGTCGGACTCCCCAACGTCGGAAAATCCACGCTCTTCAACGCGGTCACGAGGACGCGGAAGGCGCCGGCGGAGAACTATCCATTTTGTACCATCGACCCGAACCTCGGCGTCGTCACGGTACCCGACGAGCGGCTCGGCGTGCTTGCGGAGCTCTCGAAGTCCCAGAAGGTCGTTCCTGCCACGATCGAGTTCGTGGACATCGCCGGACTCGTGAAGGGGGCGAGTCGCGGCGAAGGCCTCGGGAACCAGTTCCTGAGCAACATCCGCGAGGTGGACGCGAACGTGCAGGTCGTCCGTTGCTTTGAGAGTGACGACATCCACCATGTCGACGGTTCGATCGACCCCCTGCGGGATATCGAGGTCATCAACACCGAACTCCTGCTCTCCGACGTCGCCCAGCTCGAGCGGCGCGTCGAGCGCAACGTGAAGAAGGCGCGAGGCGGCGACAAGGAGGCCGTGGCCGAGAACGCCTTCATCGACAGGCTCTTACCGCATTTGAACGAGGGAAAGCCCGCTCTCACGTTCGAGATGGAAGCGGACGAGCGCAGGATGTTGCGTGGATTCTTCCTGCTGACGTCGAAGCCGACAATTTTTGCCTGCAACGTCTCCGAGGACGACCTTGCCCGTGCGATGGAGAATCCGGACGCCAACCCACATGTCGCCGCGGTGCGGAAATATGCCGCCGAGACGCACGGGGCGCGGGCGATCGTGGTGAGTGCGGCGATCGAGGCGGAGTTGATCGACCTGAGCGAGGAGGAAGCGGGCGAGTACCTCGAGAGCCTGGGTGTGCAGGGCAGCGGCGTCGGCGCACTCATCCGGGCGGTCTACGAGCTTCTCGGTTTGCGGACCTACCTCACGACCGGCGAGAAGGAAACGCGGGCCTGGACGATCACGGCGGGCACCAAGGCCCCCGGAGCCGCCGGGGTGATCCACAGCGACTTCGAGCGCGGCTTCATTGCCGCCGAGACCGTGGCCTACACCGATCTGGAGGAACTCGGCTCGTTCGCGAAGGCCCGCGAGGCGGGACGCCTTCGCATCGAGGGCAAGGACTACGTGGTTCAGGATGGTGACGTCGTCGAGTTCCGCTTCAACGTCTGAGGCGTGCCGTCGGGCCCGCGCGGCGAAGACTTCTGGAGGAAAGCACGATGAAGCGCGTTTTCGGTCTCCTACTGCTCGGCCTGCTGATGTCGCAACCGGCGTCGGCAGAAGAGAAGCCCAACATCCTCGTCATCTGGGGAGACGACATCGGTCTGAGTAATCTCTCGGTGAACACGCGCGGAATGATGGGCTATCGCACGCCCAACATCGACCGCATTGCCGACGAAGGCATGCTCTTCACCGACTATTACGGCGACCAGAGTTGCACCGCCGGCCGATCCTCCTTCGTTACCGGCCAGAGCCCCTTTCGCACCGGGCTCACCAAGGTCGGTCTGCCCGGTGCCGAGCTCGGGCTTCAGGCCAAGGATCCCACCCTCGCCGAACTTCTCAAGCCTCTGGGTTACCGGACCGGGCAGTTCGGCAAGAACCACCTCGGGGACCGGGACGAATTCCTGCCCACCAACCACGGCTTCGACGAATTCTACGGGAACCTCTACCACCTCAACGCCGAGGAAGAGCCCGAGCACGAGGACTACCCGCAGGATCCGGGCTTTCGCCAGCGCAATGGGCCGCGCGGGGTGATCCATTCCTGGGCCGACGGTCGCATCGAGGACACCGGGCCGCTCACCCGCAAGCGCATGGAGACCGTCGACCAGGAATTCGTCGACGCCGCCCTCGACTTCATGGAACGGGCGCACCGGGCGGGAAAGCCATTCTTCGTCTGGTTCAACTCGACGCGGATGCACTTTCGCACCCACACTCCCGACGACATCCGCGGCGTCTCCGGGCAGGACTTCTACGGCGACGCGATGGTCGATCACGATCGGCAGGTGGGAGAGTTGCTCGCCAGGCTCGATGCACTCGGGATCGCCGACGATACGATCGTCATCTATTCGACGGACAACGGGCCGCACTACAATACGTGGCCGGATGCGGCGAATACGCCGTTTCGGGGAGAGAAGAATACCAACTGGGAAGGTGGCTACCGGGTGCCCGCCCTGGTGCGGTGGCCGGGACACATCAAGGCGGGCTCGACATCGAACGAGATCATGTCGCACCTGGATTGGACCCCCACCCTCCTCGCCGCCGCCGGGGAACCCGACATCAAGCAGAAGCTCCGTGAGGGGCACCAGGCCGGCGGAAAGAAGTTCCGGGCGCATCTCGACGGATATGACTTCCTTCCCCATCTGACGGGTGCGTCCGAGAAGGGTCCGCGGCGGGAGTTCTTTTACTTCAATGACGACGGACTTCTCATGGGAGTGCGCCTCGGCGATTGGAAGACGGTCTTCGCCGAGCAGAGGGGGAGACGATTCGACGTCTGGCGCGAGCCCTTCGTCTTCCTGCGCGCGCCGAAGCTCTTCCACCTCCGACGTGACCCCTACGAGCGAGCCGACACCGATTCGAACATGTACAACGAGTGGTGGGTCGACCGGGTCCCCCGTCTCCTCGAGGCGCAGGAGGTCGTGGTCGGTTTTCTGCAGACCCTGCGTGAATTCCCTCCCAGTCAGCGTCCGGCTTCCTTCACGATCGATCAGGTTTTCGAAAATGTGATGCAGCAATTGGCGCAGGCCCAGATGGAGCGCTGAGGATCACGCGCGTTCCACTCCCGTGGTTGCACAGTAGGCCGACGGTGCCTTGCGAGGGCGCGGCGTCGCCGGACGTTACGAGGAGCGATCGGATGCCATCGATGATGATCAAGGCCCGCGCGAAGCCCGACCGGGTGGACGAACTCCGCGTCATTCAGCGGCAGTTGATGCGCGACGTCGCTGCGCACGAGCCAGGCTGCGAGGTCTTCGAAGTGCGTCAGATGGAAGACGACCCGCTCACGTTCGTGTGGTTCATGTCCTTTGCCGACGAAGAGTCGTTCGCGCGTTACTCTGACGCCGACTATCACACGAGCACGGTTTCACCGTCCCTCGAGTGTATCGAGGGCGAACCGGTGACGCAGCGACTCGTAGATTTTCGGTAGCGGCGCGCCCTCGACGTCGTTCACCCGTCGCGAAGGCGGCCGGTGATGCGGCCGAGCACGCGCTCGGTGAAGCGGAGCGGGCCGTAGATGGCGAGTCGGTCGAGCGCGTGCCAGACGCTTCCGGTGCGAAGTCTCACGTCGCCAGCCGTACACGCCGGAGCCCGGTGCGCGAGCAGCGGCTGCAGCGCGGTTCGCCAATGCGGGACCAGCGCGCCAGCCGCGAAGCGCGCTTCGACATCGAGGTAGGCCGCATGTCCCAGGCGTCGTCGCAGGCCGGGGTCGCCGATCAGACGCCGGAGGGCTTCATGCCAGGCGCCGGGTTCGTTGGCGCAGAGGATTCCCGTCGCCCCGTCGCGCACGATGTCTGCATTGGGCGGCGTATCGGAGTAGACGCCGGGGACGCCCAGGGAACCGTACTCGAGATATTTGTTCCAGTACTTCCGCTCGAAGAAGGAACCCGCCGGGAGCGGTGCGAGTCCGATGCCGAGTTCGAGGCCGAGGGCCCGACGGCGCCAGGTGGTGAAGTCCGCCTCGAAGGGGTGACGCTCGGCGCCCAGGGCGCGTGCGATGGCCGGATCCGCGCCGCAGAAGACGAATCGCACCGCATCGGCGAATTCCCGTTGGATCTCACGCAGGACGTCGGCGAGGAGGCGGTCGAGAAAGTCGGCGTGGTCGACGCTACCCAGGAAGCCGATCCGCACCGGGGTGGGGGACGGCCGGGGCACGGCCTCGCCCGGCAACCGCGCGGGGCGGGGCTGGAAGACGCGAACCGGGCTGCTGCCATGACGGCGCGCGAGTTCGGCGCCGAGGCGGTCGCTGCAGACCAGGACGTCGTCGGATTCCCGCACGATGGCAGCGATGTTGGCGCGTACGTTCGGCGAGGTGAAGAAATAGCCGCTGCGCGCCTCGGCGGGCACTTCTTCGAGGTCGTCGTCGAGGTAGGTGGCCACCCGGCGGCCCAGGCGGTGCGCTTCTGCAAGGAGTCGACGTTCGCTGGGTGCAGCGCCCCGGACGAGGACGATGGTGTCGGCCCAGGCCAGGTCCTCGGGTGCCGCCGTGATGCTCGAGCCGGACCGGAACAGGCAGAGGTCCGTCCTGGCGCTGAGGGTCTCGAAGAGGGTGTGGACGCCGAGTACGGCCGAGGGAATGGGCCCTTCGCTCAGGGCCAGAACGTGGGCGGGTCTTGCGGGTCTGGTGGGCATGTTCTTCGGCGGACTTGCTTCCCCCGGTCCCTGGTCTCTACACAAGCGCGGTGGCACGGCGCATCCTCTCCTGGAACGTGAACGGAATACGGGCCTGCGTGGGCAAGGGTTTCGTGGACTGGCTCCGTCAGTCGCGGGCCGACATCGTGGGTCTTCAGGAGACCCGGGTCGATGCCGCGCGCCTACCGCCGGAGATTCGATCGGTTCGCCGATTTCCGCATTTCCACCTGCAGGAAGCATCGTCGAAGAAGGGCTACAGCGGTGTGGCTCTTCTTTCGCGCCATGCACCGCAGGAAGTGCAGACCGTCCTGGACCGACCCCGCTTCGACCGGGAGGGCCGCTTTCAACTCGCACGATTCGACGACCTTCTGGTTGCCAACGTGTACTTCCCCAACGGCAGTGGGAAGGACCGCGACAACGGACGTGTTCCCTACAAATTGGCCTTCACTCGTCGGGTCTTCGAGGTGGTAGACCAAGCGCGTGCCGAGACTGGATTGCCTGCCGTGATCATGGGGGATTTCAATACCGCACCCGAAGCGATCGACCTCGCGCGCCCCCGGGCCAACGAGAAGACCAGCGGCTTCCTGCCGCGCGAGCGCAAGGCCCTCGCCGCGTGCCTCGCGCGCGGCTATGTCGACACCTTCCGCGCTCTGCACACCGAGGAGGTTCGGTACTCGTGGTGGAGTAGCCGGTTCGGCGTGCGCGAAAAGAACATTGGATGGCGCATCGATCTGATGGTCGTTTCGCAGGACCTCCTGCCGCGCGTCCGGGCTTCCTTTGTCTTGACCGACGTCCCGGGATCGGATCACTGCCCGGTCGGGATCGAGATCGAAGACTAGAGGGGCGGCCGGGGCCGAACCCCGGGGCCGACGCCTGTGGCCCCTGGCGGCCGGGGCCGAACCCTCGAGAGTCGGCCCGGGGGCCGGCGTTCCCCCGGACGCCGCCTTTGCGCGGGGGAGAGGCGGCCGGCGGCGAATCGTGTATAGCTGGGACGTTCGAGGAGGGTGGCCCGACCGCCTTCGGGCGTCGGGTCCCGCTGGTGATGATCTTCGTGGAGATCGTAGAAGAGCCGGGCGTCGGTGGCGCAGCGGTCCCGTGCGCCCTCGGGAAGAGCCACCCGTGGGCCCGGGTGGTGCGTGCGATCGGTACCTCGACGGGTCGAATGGGGAGATTGGCTCCGGAGCGCCTGGCGTGAAGGCCGCCAGCATCAGCTATCGGGTCGCGGATTTCCTCCGCCGTCACCCGCCCTTCGAGTGGATCGACGAGCAGGAATTGGTCGAACTCGCGACGACGGGCCGGGTCCGCTTCCACGAGGAACTCGAGATCCTGCACGACGCGGACGAGGTCCGGCAATCGGAGTTCGCCGTGATCCAGCAGGGGACGGTCGAACTCCTCGATGCCGAGGGCGAACTGCAGGATCTTCTTGGGCCGGGTGACATCGTCGGTATCGGATCGAGTCGGAAGCACCGGTACCGGGCCCGTACGGCCTCCGACGTCCTGACCTACGTCTTTCCCCAGGAGGCGCTGCGTCCGCTTCTCGAGCGCCATCCACGCGCACGGCGCTATCTCGAGACCGTCTTCTCGCTTGTCGGGGAGGATCACCGCGCGGGTGGGGTGGCGAGTCTCGGTCCATCGGGTTTGTGGTTGGACGAATTCCTGCCGCCGGACATTGCTCGTTGCGACGCCTCGCTGTGCCGTCCCGAGAACCCGATCCGCGACGTCGCGGGTCGGATGTGTCGCGAGGGGCTTTCGGCGGTGGCGGTCGTGGATGACGATGGCCGCGCGCTGGGGATCGTTCGGGATGCCGACTTCCGTGCGCACGTCGCCACCGGTGAGATCGGTGCCGAGGAGCCAATCGGGAATCTCCTTCCCTTCGTCGTTGGATGGCTCGCGCCGGTCGCCGAGGGACAGCCTCTCGGCGAATATTGGCGGCAGATGCTGCGCGCCGGAGCGTCGGCTCTTCCGGTTCATTCCGGGGCCGGGGGCAGTGGACCCGTCGTCGGCGTCCTCACCGAGAACGATCTGGCGTTGCGACGCGGCCACGATCCGCTCGTCCCCATCCAGCGCATTGGCCGAGCCCGCAGCCTACGCCAGATTCGCGAGCTTCGCGTCGAGGCCGATGCGGCGATCGAGCACCTCCTCGCCGATCGGAACGCGGGACGCTGGAGCGTCGAGGCGGCGGGGGCACTCGACGTTCAGACGTGCCTGCGCATCGTCCAGCGAGCCGAGGCCGATCTGCGTGGGCCGGATCGGGAAGTGCGCCGCAACTGGGTGTTGCTCGGTGC
The DNA here is from genome assembly GCA_029976905.1 of bacterium. GTDB lineage: Bacteria > Desulfobacterota > Binatia > UBA12015 > UBA12015 > VGTG01. The sequence goes on from JAPOLW010000040.1 coordinate 12,936, forward strand.
GGCTGGTCGTCGCGAACGCTTCGGTGCGATGCCCCTCGGCATCGGTCTGGTGTGGTCGGGCGAGGAAGGCAATCGTCCCGCCATGGAGCGGCTGGCCGGGCGTGTCGGCGCCGAAGTGGGGGAGATCGGCGTTCGCCTCGCCGAGCACGTTCTGCCAACGGCACCCCGAGCGCCGACGCACGGGACCGTCGAAGAATGGAAGACCGCGTTCGAGGCGTGGGTGCACCATCCCATCGAAACCGGGATGTACGAAGCACTCGGATTCTTCGATATTCTGCCCGTTTCGGGGGATGCGCGGCTCGCGGCCGGAATCATCCGTCACGTGTGGTCGACCGTCGCTCAAGTCCCCAATTTCCTACCCTTGCTGGCGAACGATTCGATGGCGCATCTGCCGCCGCTGACCTTCTTTCGCGGGCAGGTCGTCGACACGGCCGGGGAGCGGACCGAGCGTTTGCATCTCGAGAATTGCGCTGTACGCCCGATCACCGATATCGCGCGTGCCTTCGCGTTGCAGGGATTGGCGGCGCGGGAAACAGGCACCGTCCGGCGACTGCAGCAGGCGGCCGTCGACATTCCATCGCACCAGCAACTCTTCCATCGGGCTGCGGAGGCCTTTGAACTGGCTCTCCTGCAACGGGCGCGTGCGGCGTACGGGGAGGAGAGCGACTGTCCCGAGATTCTACCCGAGACGTTGCTCAAGGTGGATCGGGAGCTTCTGAAGTCCTGCTTCCGTACCATTCTCGATCTGCTCGAGATGACGGCGGGCCATTTCGGATCTCCACCGCCGCGATGACGACTGCGAACGAGAGTGCGATCCTCGCGGACTACCGTGACTCCTTCCAGAAGACCTGGAGTGACGCGGCGGCCCCAGAAGAGGTCCGTTTCGTGGTCCTGGATTGCGAAACGACCGGGCTCGACCCGCGCCGGGATCGCATCGTGAGCATTGGGGCGGTCGCCGTCCGCGCGGGCGATGTCGTGCTCGACGACTCCTTCGAAGCGCTTCTGAAGATCGACCACAATCTTTCCGCGGTCACCGTTCACGGGATCACGCGAGACCAGGCGCGCTCGGGTCTCGACGAAAAGGACGCGCTCCTCGGATTGGTCGCGTACCTGGCAGACGGCGTCATCGTCGGACACC
>JAPOLW010000410.1 GCA_029976905.1 bacterium
AGGAAGAGACCGAGAACTACATGGGCGTCACCGGCGGTCAGCTCGTCTGTCAGGAGGACTACGCCAAGGATCCGTCGCGCGGATTTCTCGGAAGCTCGACCTGGCTCATCGCCAACGCGCTCAAGCCCAACGACCTTCTCGGGATCGCCAATTCGCGTCCGGAGATCTTCGGAGAGGATCTGCGCTCCTTTCTCGAGACGGCTGCGGGTCACCTGGCGACGATGACCTTCGTCGGAGAAGGGCTCCCCGAGAAGACGAACCGGCTGGTGCTCACCCGCGAGACGGACGCCCATGGGATGCCGCGGGCGCGGGTCTACCATGCATTTCCGAAGGACAGCGATCGCTGTTGGGCCGCAGGCGTCGAGAAGGGCAAAGCCATCATGCGAGCGGCCGGTGCGTACGACGTCTGGTCGGGGGGGCGGGCGCAGATGCACAACCTGGGCGGCGCCATCATGGGTCGCTCGCCAGAGGAGTCGGTCACCAACGGCTGGGGGCAGACGCACGATGTCCCCAACCTCTTCGTCGCCGGGTCGAGCCTCTTTCCGACCAGCGCGGGCGTGAATCCTACGTTCACGCTGAGCGCCCTGGCGTCGCGGTCGTCCGAACACATTCTCGCGACGTGGTCGGATTTCACATGAGTGCCCCGCGTCCGGCGCGACCCGTCGTTCCCTTCTGCCCGGGTGCCTCTGGGCGATCGGCGTAGAGGTGGGGATGTTCACTTCCCTGGGGCCTCCCCGAACCAGAGACCTGCCCGAGAGAACGCTCTCCTTTGCGCGCATGGCCGGCCCGGGCGCAATCCTCGTCGGGCTGTCGATCGGCGCGGGCGAGATCGTCATCTGGCCGCGCATCGTCGCCGAACACGGAGCGACCATGGTCTGGGCGGCGCTCCTCGGCGTCTTCCTGCAGGCCTGGGTCAACCTCGAAGTCGCGCGCTGGACGATCGCGACCGGCGAGACCATCTTCACGGGATTGGCGCGGGTCTGGCAGGGGTTCGCCCCGCTCTTCGTGCTCCTGACGGTTCTGGCCTGGCTGGCCCCGGGTTGGGGTCGGGCCTCCGGCCTCGCCTTGAAGGCCCTGCTGGTCGGACCCGGCGGCTACGGGAGCGACACCCTTTGGACCGTCGTCACCTTCGCCGCGGTCGCGCTCCTTCTCTTCGGTCCCAAGATCGCGTACCGGGCCGTCGAGCGCGCGGTCGAGGCGCTGGTCCTCGTCGTCACCGTCGGTCTGATCCTGGTCGCCTTCGCGGTGGGAACCACGCAGACGTGGCTCCAACTGGCCGAAGGCGCCCTCAACGTCGGCTACCGGGCGCCGGGCATGTCGGGGAAGGACCTCTTCGTGGCGATCGTCTTCGCCGGAGCGGGCGGCACTGCCAACCTCTTCTACTCTTTTTATCTCCGCGACAAGGGGATCGGCATGGGCGGCCTCGTCGCCACGCTCCAGAATCCTCTTCGGGGACGCACCGAGGCCGTCGAGGTGGAAGGCTTCGCCTTCCCCGACGACGCCGAAAACGCTCGGCGCTTTGGAGCCTGGTGGTCGTACGTCAAGGCCGACCAGGCGGTCTTCTTCTGGGGACTGAACACCATCACGATCGCGCTCTTCATCTTCGGAGCCCTGGCCGTGCTGCACCCGCTCGGAATCGTGCCGGGTGCCGGCTCGCTCATCTGGGACGAGGCGGTCATTCTCGAGGGGGTCTGGGGGCCGGCCGGTCGCACGCTCTTTCTCCTGGTAGGCGTGGCGACACTCTTCTCCACGCAGATCACCGTACTCGATGGCGTTGCCCGGAGTATCGCGGACATCCTGCACACCAACTTCGTCGCGGCCCGCCGTCGCAGTGTGAACTGGTGGTACCTGGTCATTGCGGGTCTCTGGATGGTGGCTGGCTGCGTGATCACCTGGATCATGGAGCGCGTCGGCGTGAGCGAGTTGGGGTTCCTCTTCAACGCTGCCTACATGGGAGGTTTCGCCATGGCGATCTACGTGCCGGTGAACCTCTATCTCAACTGCCGCCACCTTCCCGCGGCGGCGCGGCCCGGAGCGATCTGTATCGTCATGAATGTCCTCGCCTCGGCGGTCTACGTCGGGTTTGCGATCGCCTGCCTGTGGTGGGAGGTTGCTGGTTGAAGGCCGGGCCGATGGTGCGGGCGCCGGCGTTGGCGGCCAGCGCTCGTGGCGGGCCCGAATGGAGAGATCGCATGCATAAATTTCTTCCCTGGCTCGTCCTCGCCCTATCGCTCGGCATGCCGACCGGTTGCGGCTCGTCGGGTTCGACCGATGCCCCGACTCCTGCGCCGGAAGGGAACGTCTGCCGGGCGCCGCTGGTGGGCATGCAAATCGGTCCGGACCCGACCTGCGCCTCGGGGCCCGAGCATTGGTTCCCACTCGGGCCGGACGAGCAGTCCTGCCACGGTTGGGCCGGCACGGCCAACAATGGTGACCGGCACGAGAATTCGGCCAACGCGATCCGTTGCAACGCCGACGGCACGTTCGAGTACACGCAATTCGCGGGCAATCTGGAATGCCGGGGCAACGGGGTGCGCAAAGTCTACGAGCCGGGAATCTGCGAGCGCGACATCCCGCCGGTGCTCTACGCGCTTCCGATCGACCTTGCGTGCTGCAGGGATCCCGATGGCCCGGATTGTATCGTCGGCGTACCGCGGGCCGGGCCGGTGGGCGCGGTCATTACTCTCGATGGCGTGGAATGTGAATCGGCAGAGTCGTGACCGGGGAGTCGCGCCGACCTGTCAGGAGTCGCCGCCCTCGGGCGTCGCGGTGGCGGGCGCGTCGGTTCCCTCGCGGCCGCGATAGATGCGAAGCACCTCGGTCTCCAGCCAATCGTGCGCCAGCTTGAGGGTCCCCTCGGCGCTCAGGTGGGTCCCGTCGGGGCGGTAGCGGGAGTCGAGTTCGCCGCCTTCCAGGGTGCGGAGGTAGGAGACCAGGTCGAGGAGCACGACCTTGCCCGGACGTCGCTCGGGGAGTTCGCGGACCAATTCGTTGAAGCGCTCCATGCGTTCTCGATCGGACTCGGGGTAGGGCGTCCGCGGCGCCACGCCGCTCTTGGGGTCGCGCACTTCGACTTCGGGATGGGTGACCCACGCGACCAGTGCGCCCTGGCTGGAGAGGAGATCGACGGCGGCGAGCATGTCCCGGCGCATTTGATCGTCGAGGACGGGATCGCCCAGGTGGCGCCACTGGGTGTCGCCCGCGAGCTTGCGGTCGCACACCTCCCAGGGACCGAACATGACGACGGCCATGTCGCTCTGGTCGCGCACGAGGGTCTCGCGCCAGGAGGCGTCGCGGTCCGAACAGTGCGCGGGTCGGCCTTGGATCTTGCCTTGAAAGCGGTACTGCCCCTCGCGCTCGAGGCCGCAGCCCAACTCCGACTTTCCCATGCGGGGCCGGCCGGTCCCGTTTCGATCCAGCCAGAACTGGAGGCCGACGTTCAGGGCCGCCGCCGTCGAGTCTCCGAAGACCGAGATCCGGGGCGTTTTCGCCTCCCGTGATGGCGGCTCGCCGCGATCGGGCGTCGAGGTGTTGAGTTGGTTCATGAAGTCGGTGGCCGCTTCGATGTCCGGGCGCGGGTCATAGCCGGCATAACTCGGTCGAGGGCCGGCGGTGACGGCCGTGATCAGAAGGACGATGCCGGCAAAGGCGGTCGGTGTGACCACCCACGGCTGCCAGCCGGTGAGCCACCGGCCGGTGCGGATGGGAGATTCGAAGAAGCGATAGGAGAGTCCCGCGAATCCGAAGGTGACGGCGGTACGCAGCAGGAAGAGCAGGGGCTCGCTCAACCCGGTGCGGTCGGCCGAGAGCCAGAGGAAGACCGGCCAATGGAAGAGGTAGGCCCCGTACGAGACCCGGCCGGTCCACCGCATGGCCGGGCGCGACAGGAGCCAGCGCACCGGACCCCCCTCCTGCACGCTGGCCGCAATGACCGCAAGGGAGAGGAACGAGTAGGCCGCGAATCCGCCGAGGTAGAGCCAGCGTTCTTCGAGGTGCACCGTCGCCCAGGTGGCGACCATCGCGACGATGGCCACGACGCCGAGCGCCTGGATCCATCGACGCCCCGTGCGTGAGACGATCTCCCGGCCAAAGAGGACCACGGCCAGGGCACCGCCCAGAAGGAGTTCGGCCGC
>JAPOLW010000411.1 GCA_029976905.1 bacterium
CGCGCCGAAAGGGGGCGAATTGTGCCGTTGCGGTCCTCGGCCTCGAAGACGTAGGGCTCGGTGATGACCGCCTCGGCGGCCTTGACGCGGGCAAGGCGCGCTTCGGCTTCCGTCGCGCTTGCGAATCGTTGGCCTTCCTCGAGTTTCGTCGTCCACGTATCGTCTGCGCGCAAGTAGGCTACGCCTCCCTCGCGGGTCAGACTTCCGGTGACGATGTAGCAGCGCGGGTTTTCGGACATGGGTGACGAACCACCTCCACCAGACGCTTAATGCAAAGCCCCGGGCCGCGCCACCGCACCTCCTCCACGTCCGTCGTACTTGTGCCCCGGTGAGCCGCGCGATACCGCTTCGGGGGTGATCGCGCTCAGGCTCGTCGTCGGGGGGCTGGCGCTGGGTTGGCTCGCCGCCTGCGCCGGGGAGCACCAGAGCGCGGGGACGCCACAGCCACGGCGGGCACCGGCCGCCGTGATCGCGCAGCGCGAAGCGCGCCGGACTCTCCCCCCACCGTCGGCGCCCGACGGCGCGGTCCCGAATCGCCAGATCCTCTTCGGAGATCTGCACGTGCACACGACCTTCTCGGCCGACGCCTTCATTTTGAGCCTGCCGCTCATGGGCGGTGAGGGCGTGCACCCGCCGGCCGATGCCTGCGACTATGCCCGCTTCTGCGCCGGCCTGGACTTCTGGAGCATCAACGACCACGCCGAAGGCCTCACGCCAGCGCATTGGCGGGACACGGTCGAGGCCATCCAGCGGTGTAACGCTTCGCCGGGAGGCGAGCCCGACACCGTCGCGTTCCTGGGCTGGGAATGGTCGCAGGTCGGGGCGACGGCGGAGCAACATTTCGGGCACAAGAACGTCATCCTGCGCGAATGGGCCGAAGATCGTGTGCCGGTGCGTCCCGTCGCCGCTCCGCGGCCGGATTTTCGCGCGGCGCCGATGCCGCTGCTGGCCCGGGCGCTCTTGCCCCTCGTGCACTTCCCGGAGCGGCAGCGGTATTTCGATTACTTCCACTATCTGGACGAGGTCGAGGCGACACCGCTGTGTCCGCAGGATGTCGATCCCATGGCCGGGCCTGCCGACTGTCACGACGTCGCCCACGACCCGGCCGAGTTGTTCGAGCGCCTCGATCGCGTTGCCTCCGATAGCCTGGTCATCCCGCATGGGACTTCCTGGGGACTCATGACCCCTCCGGGAACGTCCTGGGCCGCTCAGCTGCGCCCGGGGCAGCACGACCCCGCCCGTCAGAGATTGATCGAGGTCTACTCGGGGCATGGCAGCTCCGAGGTCGACCGCGATTGGCGTGCCTTCACCCTTGGGCCCGATGGCGAGATCGTCTGCCCGGAGCCGAGCCCGGAGTATCTGCCGTGCTGTTGGCAGGCGGGAGAGATCGTCCGTGCCCGCTGCGGGGCGTTGGGGGCGGACGCATGCGAGGAGGCCGTCCGCAAAGCGCGGCGCGACCATGTCGCGTCGGGGGCTTCCGGTCATCGCAGCATTCCCGGCGCGACCGTCGAGGACTGGCTCGACTGTGGTCAGTGTCGCGATTGCTTCCTGCCGGCGTTCAACTATCGCCCCGGGCTGTCGGCGCAGAACGCACTGGCCCGGGGCGGTTTCGATGCGGGGGCGGCACCCCGGCGGATGCGGATGGGCTTGATTGCGTCGAGCGATACCCACGCTGCGCGCGCCGGCAACGGCTTCAAGGAGTTCGGGCGCCACGGGCAGACGGAGGCGCGCGGGCTCCGGGGCGTGCTGGCGGGCGTCCGTGGGGACACACGCCAGCCAGAGCCGATCAGCGAGCCCGTCGACGTCGTCACCCTGCCTCTGGCGGCCCGTCGCAACACCGAGCGCGGGGCCTCTCTTCTCACCACGGGCGGTCTCGTCGCCGTGCACGCCGCGGGTCGCGATCGGGATGCGATCTTCGAGGCGCTGGAACGGCGTGAAGTCTACGGAACGTCCGGGGATCGGATTCTCCTTTCCTTCCATCTTCTCGACGGCCCCCGGGGGGCGGTCCCCATGGGAGGAGAGGTCGACGGCTTCGTGGGTACGCCTCGTTTTCGCGTGGCGGCTGCGGGCGCGTTCGTTCAGAAGCCGGGTTGTCCGCCGTGGGTCACCGCGGCGGTGCCCGCAGACGAACTCGCGCGGCTCTGTCTGGGCGAATGCTACAACCCCGGTGATCGTCGCCGCCGCATGACCCGGATCGAGGTCGTCCGCATCCAACCCCAGATCCGGGAGGACGAGCCGCTCCCCGGACGAATCGAAGATCCCTGGCGGCGCCTGCCGTGTCCTCCCGACCCCGACGGGTGCGTCGTGGAATTCGAGGATCCCGACTTTGCGGCGGTGGGGCGGGGGACCCTCTACTATGTGCGCGCCATCCAGGAGCCAACGCCCGCCGTCAACGGTGCGGGGTTGCGCTGCGAGCGCGACGATACCGGTGCCTGTCTGCGGGTGCGGCCGTGTTTCGGGGATGAGCGCACGCCGATCGGAGAGGACTGCCTCGCTCCGGTCGAAGAGCGCGCGTGGTCGTCGCCCATCTTTCTCCTCCCGGCCGCCCCGGCGCAGGAAGCCCCGGCCGGCTCACACGAAGGCGACGTGTCCGGGAGCGACTTCGAGAAGCTGGCCGCATACCTCTTCCGAAGCCGTGCGTGAGGCGATTTCGGCGTCGAGGGTCGAGGCGATGGTGCGTCGGCCGTCGGGTGTGTCGCAGACGAAGGCGGCACGTGGCCCGGTGGGTTCGTGGAGCACGGTGGCCGAGGCGATCTGGACTCGCCCACGGTAGTCCGCGACGATGGACCGACGTTGGAGTGCCGACGCGACAGAAACACTGACGTCGTCGAAGACACAGGGTTCCGATCCTGGCTCCGTCGACCACAGGCTCACACCCTGCTTTGTCATGAGGCCGCTCACCGCCGTCACCAGGCCGACGTCGCCCGGGGCGGCGCGCAGTACCCTGGCCATCGCGACCATCGCCTGCAGGACGAAGTTGTTCAGAGGGCCGCCGGCGAAGCCCATGCCGCCGGTGATCGTGATGGGCGTGGACGGATCGACGCCGAGTTCGCGGATCTGCATGCGGACGGCTGCGGGAAAGCAGCTGTAGAGTTCGCGGTGCGCGACGTCGTCGATGCAGAGCCCCGCTCGCTCGAAGGCGCGTTCGCCAGCCAGCCGAAAGCCGTGGGAGCGGTGCATCTCGGCACGCTCGCAGAGAGGGACCATGTGGTTGGACTCGGTGACCGCGCGGGGAAAGAGCAGGCGTTCTTCGGCGATGCCCAGGGATCGCGCGGTCTCCAGACGGCAGAAGATGAGCCCGGCTGCCTGGTCGACGTTCCACTGGGAGTTGTGACGTCGCGTGTAGGGGAACGCGAGCATTCGATTCTTGCCGTCCGTCGAGGCGATCTCGTCGGCGGTGAGAGCTTCGCGTATCCATGCGTCGGGGTTCTCCGCGGCGACGCGGCTCATACCCGCCCAGAGTTCGGCGATCTCCGCGACGTGTTGTGCGATGCTTCGACCCTCCGCGTGCCGGAGCGCGTTGTCCATGAGGGCGTATTGGCTGACGGGCATCGCGAGTCCGTGCACCAGCTCGGACTCGTTCATGATCTCGCCCTCTGGCCGAAGGGTCTCGTCGGGGGTGGCGTTCGGCTGTTCGGTATAGGTGGCTTCGCCGCCCGCGATCTGCGCGCGCAGAGCCCGGTATTTCCCTTCTCCCCCGCACACGAGGACGACGTCTTCCTCGCCGGCGGCGATCGCGCGCACGGTCCGGCCGAAGAGGGTCGTTTGCAGGATTCCGATTTCGGCGACTTCCGAGCGCGCGGTTGCCCCGAAATGATCGGCGATCAGGCGACCGGGGTCGGGGTAGGGAGGGAACCCCCGGGGGATGCGCACGACATCGGCACGGCCGGGAAGATCGGGGCGCCCCGCATCCTGCGCGGCTCGCTCGAGCGCCTCGAACATCAATTCGATGGGCTCGCGCGCCACCGTGGGGTCGTCGATTCTCTGGTTGGCGATGCCGGCGCCGATGAGGACCGGGGTGTTGGGATCGAGGGGCATGGTCATGTGGGAGTGGACTACGGCTGGTGACCCGCAAGGCCGTGCACGTCAGGGACCTAGCCGTTGTTGGGCCCGGGCTGCAAGACCG
>JAPOLW010000412.1 GCA_029976905.1 bacterium
GATGGCCCTGCCACTCCTGCGGTTGCACACCGAGGTGGCCATGGCGCGGGCGCTGCGCGGGTTTCGCGCCGCTCTCGAAGCGGGGCGCACCGGCCGTCCCCGGACGGTGCCCGTCGCGCGTCCGCCTCTGGTCCGGCCGTCGGCCGAGGTTGCTCGTCTGTTGGCGACCGCCGCCCCGTAGGCGTTCCCGGCGGTACCGCACGCAAGCGCCGTCGCCGGGCCTTCCTTCAGCCGGTCGGCGGGCCGTCGGGCTCCTTTGGGGCCGCGCCCGTTGCGTTCGCCTTCGCCACCCGGCGGTCGAGTTCGGCCTGCATGCGCTCGTACATGCGGGCGTTGAAGCGACCCGAAAGGCTTTCGGAGAGCCGGTCGAGCCAACGGATCAGGACCCACATCCGCGGAAGGACGATGATCTCGCGATTCGACGCCACCTGGTTCAGAGCGAGTGCGGCAAAGTGGTTGGGGTCCATGGTGCGGCTCGTGTCGACCGCTTCGGGCTCGAAGACGCCCGCCGGTCCGCGGACGCGGCCGAATTCTCCTCCGTGTTGGAGGATACGGGTATTGATGACGCCGGGGCAGAAGGCGCTTGCGCGCACACCGTGTCGAGCGGCTTCGATGCGCAGACTGCGGGTGAGTCCGACGACGGCGTGCTTGGTCGTCCCGTAGGCGGAGAGGCCCGGCGTTGCGATCTGGCCGGCCATCGAGGCCGTGTTCACGATGTGCCCGAACCCTTGCTCGATCATCCGGGGGTAGGCGGCGTGCGTCCCGTAGACGACGCCCATGATGTTGACGTCGACGATGTAGCGCCAATCGTCGAGCGTATGCTCCTCGAAGGCACCACCGATGCCGATTCCGGCATTGTTGAAGAGGTAGTCGAGCCGACCGTGGTCCCGCAGAACGCCATCGATCACGGCCCCGAAGGCGTCGGCTTCCCGGACGTCGAGGGCCAGGGATTCGGCTTGCCCGCCGTCCGCCCGGATCTCGGCCGCGACCACCTCGGCGCCCTCGAGTCGACGGTCGGCGAGGACGACGAGGGCCCCTCTTCGTGCGAGTTCCCGCCCGAGGGCCTCGCCGATCCCAGAGCCGCCCCCGGTGATCAGGCAGACCGCGTCTCGATATGTTCGAATCATGGAGATCCGGTATCACAAGAAGGTGTGGCGGGCCGCACCGGCGGATTCGCCGTCGACGAACGCATATGACACGAAGCGGGATGCTCTCGGCCGCGCGGTACGCGCTCGCGCTCCTCGTCCTCCTCGGCGCTCCGGCGTCGGCAGCCGAGGGCGTAGACGTCTCCGCCTGGATCGGGTCGTGGACCCTCGACGCGCAGAGGTCCGATCCCCCCGGGCGCCTGCTCGACGCCCTGGAGATGCCCTGGTTCGCACGCGCGGCCGCGAAGGCCTTCACGCCGCGGTTCACCCTCGAGGCCCGTGGCGGCGGTCTGTCGATGCGGACGAAGACTCCGCTCGGCACCCGGACCCAGCCGCTTCCGGCCGACGGTTCGGAGCGCCAGGGCTCCGATCATTTCGATCGTACCTTCCGGGAGACCAGCCAGTGGGCTTCTCCTGGCGTCCTGGTCGTCGAGCGCGCCACGAATCTTCCCAGTGGAGCGGTCCTTCATCTTCGTTCGAAGTGGCGGCTCGACGGGGCGACCCTGCGCAACGAGATCGAAGCGACCGTCGGGAGTGAACCGCCCTTTGGCCTCCGGCGCACGTTCGTGCGCGATGATTCTCCGTAGCCGGATTCGTTGCCACGCGGCCGCGTCGGCTCAACGGAAGTGGGACATCACCTCGGTGGCGAAGAGCTCGAGCGATTCGAGCGTGGGTCGACGACCGAAACTCAGGATGAGCGTGGTCGCGCCCATGTCGATGGTCTTCTGGACGCGTTCGACACATTGCGCCGGGCGCCCGGCCACGATCAGGTCGGGCCCTCCCGAGAGGAAGGGCAGCTCTGCGCAGACCCGCTCGGTGGCGACCCGGGCTTCCGTTTCGGTCTCGCCAATCGCGGCAAGAAGTTGCTGCGAGATTTCGATCTCCGCCGGGTCGCGCTTGAGCGACTCGCAGTGCTTGTGGAGGACTTCGATCTTCTGGGGCAGCAGGCCGTGGGCCCATCCCATGTTGTTCCAGATGTCCGCGTGCTCGGCCACGATGCGGAGCAGGACCTTCTCCCCGGACCCTCCCACGAGGATCGGTGGGTGGGGCTCCTGAACCGGTCGGGGCCGGCAATGGGCGTCTTCGACCTGGAATTGCTCTCCGAAGTAGCTCACCGGTTCTTCGGTCCAGAGCTTTCGGATCAAGGCGAGCGCCTCGTCGAGTTGGTTCAGACGCGTGCCGATCGACGGGAAGGAGAGGCCGTACTTCTTGAACTCGGCCTCGTTCCAGCCGGCACCCAGTCCCAGGATGAAGCGTCCGCCCGAGGCGTGGTCGAGAGTGGCGGCCATCTTGGCCAGCAGCGGCGGGTGGCGGAATCCGACACAGAGGACCTGATGGCCGAGTCGGATGCGCTCGGTTGCGGTTGCCAGAGCCGAGAGCGCCGTCCAGCCTTCGAAGATCGGTTCCGAGGGGTCGGGTACGCCCACGACGTGATCGATGGCCCACAGCGAATCGAATCCAAGTCGCTCGGCATCACGTGCGAAGGCAACGAGTTCCTCCCACGTACTGCGAATCTGATTGAGTGCGAGGCCGAAGCGGATCGGGCGCCTGGGATTGCTCATGGACGGGCCACCGGCTCAGTGGTCGTGACCTTCGTGGTCTTCTTCGTCGGGCGGATCGAGGGGCACGTCGGGGATGGCGCGCGCGCGCAGGATCGTCGCGACGCACGGGAAGGCCTTCTGTAGGGTGTCGAGGCGCGCCGCCGTGCCGCCGACCCGTCGGGCGAGGACGTCCTCGTACTCGGCAAGGCTCTTTTCGAGAGCTTCGCCGCAGCCGTCCTTGATCTCACCCCCGTCGAGGTTCTCGTTGATGCTGTCGGCCATGGTGTCGAGTTTCTCGCCCACGGTCTCGTTCAGGCGCTGCCCGATGTGCTCGTTCCACAGGGCCTGGAAGGCATGCGTCGCCGGCACTTCGCGGCGGAGCCCGGAGCTGAGGCGATAGAGGCGGGACGAGATCGCCGGGATCGTGGACAGTCCGCGGCGGGAGTGGAAGGCATTGAGGCTGCAGAGTCTGTCGCGCAATTTCTCGGGCGAGATCAACGGAAACCGCACGCTTTCAATCACGCCTGCCAGCGCCGTCGCCAGGTCAGGTCTTGCGGCCCCCCCTCCCGCCCCGCCGCCGCCCTCGCCCGCTGTCTCTCCACCGTCGTTGCCCGCGGCGTCGGGCTCGGGCGCGGGAGCGGCGGCGGCGGCTGCCTCTAGTCGCTTCTTCTCCTTCTGGCCCCACCTGATGACGGCGAGAAAGAGGTCGCACTCGTCGATTGTCAGCCTGTCCCTCTGCAGCAGCTGCACAACAGCTTCACGCGGCAGGTCCTCAAAGCCAACGCTCTCGATCGCCGCCTTAGTCTCGCGGTCAATCAGCGCGTAGCAGTGCTGGGCCAGGTCGGCGGCGCCCAATTGCTGGGCGTTGCTCAGGACATTGCATACAGATGACGGCGAGCACTCGTCCGCGCTCATGAGGAAGCTCGACACCAGCGCCGTCAGCCCCGGTAGCTGCAGCTTGTGCGCCGCCTCCAACAGCTCGAACGCGTTGCTCTTGTCCACAGCGGCGTCTCCCGTGTACATGTAGGTGATAGCGCTTGTCATCTGCTGCTGGCTGATGGTGCGCAAGACGAGCTCGGCCGCGCCGCCCGCCGCGCCATCCACCTCCCCCACCGCGACATCGACGCCCTCTCCCGCCAGCGCATCAGACACGTTTTCAGCGCCCAGCAGCTTGCCGTCAAACGCACGCGCCGCCACGATGGCCCGCAGGGCCGACACCTGCGCGTTGCCGTCAGCAGCGAGGGTGAAGGTCAGGACGTGTTCACCCTTGCCCTGCAGCTTGAGCTCTTCCTCGCGTGCCTTGGCCATGTCGCTCGATAGCCTCAAAGCTTCCTCTGCTCGCGCCGCCTGCATTGCGTCGGGCGCCGCCATTCGCTCCGTCGCCCCCTCTGCGCTGGCCGTCAGTGGCCCAGTGCTTGCCGTTGGTCCGCGCCC
>JAPOLW010000413.1 GCA_029976905.1 bacterium
ATCTGGCGGGTGGCCTCCCACCCGTCCATGACGGGCATCTTGAGATCCATGAAGATGAGATCGGGGGGATGCTCCTCGACCGCGGCGACGGCCTCTGCACCGTTGGCGGTCTCGACCACCTCGAAGTCTCCGATCTTCTTCAGGCGGTAGAGCAGGATGCGACGATTGTCCTCATTGTCTTCGACGACCAGAATGCGCTTGCGTGACATGACTCCGTCCCGGGAAAACCTGGCGCACCGACTTTGGGAGAGCCGCGCGCCCCAACTCTCGTCCTCCAGCTTGGCACCCCTTCGCCGCCTTTGCTAGCCCGCGGGCCATGCCTGCGATGTGCACCCGCTTTGCGCCGAGCCCGACGGGAGCCCTGCACGTCGGTGGGGTCCGGACGGCGCTCTTCAGTCATCTCATGGCTCGCCAATCCGGAGGCACCTTCGTGTTGCGGATCGAAGACACCGACCGCAAGCGCTCGGAGGAGCGCTTTACCGAAGGCATCCTCGAGAGCCTCCGGTGGCTCGGACTGGACTGGGACGAAGGGCCGTTCTTCCAGAGCCAGCGCGACGAACTCTACCGCCAGGCGGTGGAGAAGCTGGTCGGGGCCGGCGCGGCCTACCCATGCACCTGCACTCCCGAGGAGCTCGAGAAGGCACGCGAGGAGGCCCGCGAGGCCGGGCGGCGCGTGTCCTACGGCCGCCACTGCCGTCCCGGCGTCGGACCGGGGCCCATCGCCGGGCGCCCCCACTCGATCCGCTTCGCGGTGCCGCTGGAGGGTGAAGTCGTCTTCTACGACGAGATCAAAGGCAGGATCGCGTTTGCGGTGGAAGAGCTCGAGGATTTCGTCATCGCCCGCTCCGACGGCACGCCGACCTACCAACTGGTCGTCGCGGTGGATGATGCCGACATGAAGGTGACCGACGTCGTCCGGGGCGACGATCACGTCAACAACACGCCCAAGCAGATCCTCCTCTACGAGGCCCTGGGCCTCGAACCGCCAAAGTTCGCCCACCTGCCGCTCGTGCTCGGCCCGGACAAGGCGCGGCTCTCCAAACGACACGGGGCGGCCTCCGTGCTGGAGTACCGCGAGCTGGGCTACTACCCCGATGCGCTGGTGAATTTCCTCGCCCGACTCGGCTGGTCGCACGGCGACCAGGAGATCTTCACGCGCGAGGAGCTGGTGGAAAAATTTGCGATCGACGACGTCGGCGCAGCCGCCGGCGTCTTCAACGCCGAGAAGCTCGACTGGCTGAACGCGCAATACCTGCGCGCGCGATCACCCGAGGAGCTGGCCGCGGACCTGCGCGGATTCGCCGCCCGGCAGGGTCGCTCGCTGCGCGGCGACGAAGCCTGGCAGGCTCGCATGGTCGCAACCCTGCGGGAGCGGGTGCAGACCCTCGCCGACCTACTCGGGGCCGCCCGCTATTTCGTGGAAGAAGAACTCGTCTTCGACGAAGCCGCGGTCGCAAAACTCCTCGTACCCGAGGCTGCCCCGGTGATCGAAGCCCTTCTCGAGCGCCTTGAAGCCCTCGCGACGTGGGACGCCACGCATCTCGAGGAGATCTTCCGCACCGTGGCCGAGGAGCGCGGCGAGAAGCTCGGAAAACTGGCGCAGCCCGTGCGCGTCGCGGTCACCGGGGGCAAGCAGAGCCCCGGCATCTTCGACGTGCTCGACGTCGTCGGCCGGGATTGGAGCCTCGCCCGGCTGCGTGCGGGCCTCGAAAAGTGCCGTGCCGCCGGGCCCTCTGCTTGACCGGCCCACACCCATCCACTAGCGAGTCTGGGGTCATTGGGGTGTGGCCAAATTGGTAAGGCACCTGGTTCTGGCCCAGGCGATTGTAGGTTCGAGTCCTACCACCCCAGGTCGAAAAGCAGTCGAATACGGTCCCATCGTCTAGTGGTTAGGACGCCGGCCTCTCACGTCGGTAACGGGGGTTCGAGTCCCCCTGGGACCACTTCGGTTCTCTTGCGCCCCTCCGGGGTCGGTGCCCGATCGGCGCCAACCCCGGAGTCCTTTCGAGGCACCGTGCGCCTCTCCGCGACCTCGCGCCTGCCCGACGGACCTCCGCCGCCAGAAGGATTCGGCCCGCTTCCTGCCGTTGGCACCCGCTGCATCTGTACTACCGTGTTGGGATGTTTCTGAAGCACGTCCCACAATCTCGGATACCGGTGATGGCCGCCGCAATCGTCGGCGCATGTCGGGGCAGTGGTTGGGCATTGGACGTTCAGCCGCGGCTGCTGGGTGCGATCTTCTCCGCACTCTTCGACTTCAAGGCGGACTTCTCCAGCCTGCCGGCGGCGACGATGGACGACGTCGCCGCACAGCTGCCAAACGCCGAAGAACGCCGTGAGCTCGTCGACCTCATGCTCATGAGCGAGCTTTGCCTGCACGAGCTCCCACCGGAACTGAGCGACTCCATCGATCGTTGGGCGGCGCATCTCGGCGTCACCGGACCGGACCTGACCGTCGCCCGCGAGCTCGCCCGGGGTGCCCAGGCTCGCGCGCAATTCGACCTATACCGAAACGGCTTCTGGGGTGCCTGCGCAGAGATGGATCCGGCCTTCACCGCGCTCGTCGAAAAAAACGGCGCCCGGGCCTTCGCCATGACGATCGACCCCGATCCGGAGGAGAGCGCCCGATGGGCGGCTCTGGAGCACTGCCCGCCCGGAAGCCTGGGGCATAGCGTCTGGCGGTTCTACCACCAGCGCGGCTTCGCCTACCCGGGCACCCCTGGCGCGGTCAGTAAGGCCGAGTCCCATCACGACTGGGTTCACGTCCTCGCCGACTATGGCACGAGCCCGATGGGCGAAGTCGAGGTCGGCGCCTTTCGCATGACCACGACCGACGATCCCGGCGCCGCGCTCACCTTCATCGCCGGCCAGCTTGCGTTCTATCAGGGCGGCATCATGCCCAGTGCCCTGACCGGCCTCCATCCGGATCACATTCTCGAAACACCGGGCGGGCCCGAGCGCGTCGCGGACGCTCTGCGTCGAGGGCGGGAATGTACCTTCGACACCTATCATGCGTTCGACTTCTTCTCGGTGGCGTCCGAACCGCTCGAAGCACTGCGCGAACGCTGGAACTTCGTTCCAAAGTCCGTCGCCGACTCCTCCTCGTGGGACTCGGACCACTGAGAAGACGGGGAGAAACAGGGAGGGCCTCCTTTCGGGTTCCGCGTGATCCCGAATCCGCAACCCGGCCCCATGGTCGCGCAGGCCCCGGGGGAGCGGGTCACGATGGTCGGTGGCTGGGACGGGGCGTTCACGTTCCGGGGGTCGCCGGCGGTCGCAATCGGAACCGGTCCGGTCCCGGGACGCACGACACTGCGGTCTCTCACGGTCACGGGCGGGACGCTGCGGATCGAGTAGCCGCCCCGGGGCGCCGGGGTCGTCCGGGTGCGGCGGTCGCCCTTGCGGCGCGCCACGGCCATCGCATGGGTTGCCGGAGGAGCGTGTCGGCTCACGGGCGAGGGTTCGACACCGTCCAGGACGATTCGGCACCGTCGGGTCCTGTGAGCCGACCCTCTTCGAGGGCCGCCCGGATGCGGCCCTCGACCGCGGCGCGCTCCTCGGCGCCGCACTCGAAGGTGACGACGACGCGGTGTCCGTCTTCGGTCGTCTCGATCGCCGTATGGTGGGGCCAGCGACAGGCCCCGTCATGCTCCCAATGGCCGCACAGCTCTTTGGTCACCGCGCCCCCGGGCGCCCTTGGATCCGAGTCCGCGCCAAGGACGAGATCCACGACGAGGGTATAGGCGCGCGGCTGCATCCGGGGTCACGGACGTCTTCAACGACCGATGCTCGACGCCTCCGCCGCAGCGTTGATCAACTCTGCGTCCGGCGCCAGCAGAAACCCCCGGCGCTGGGCCAGGGCGTTCGACGCCGCGACCCGTCGCACATAGGTCTCGTGATCGGGATAGAGTTCGTCGAGAGTCGCTTCGTCGAAGAGTTCGGTGGTTCCGAAGATGCCGCAGAAGTTCGCACCGGTCTGCCCGAGGCCCGAAAGCTTCGCGACCGGAGCCGCAACCCACGAGGTCCGGATGCCGCCGCGCACGTTTCCATACTTGTCGAGGACGAACTCCGGCGGATCACCGGCCACCTCGAGCCGGGGAGCGCGGCGCGGAGGAATCCC
>JAPOLW010000414.1 GCA_029976905.1 bacterium
ATCGATGGAACGCTCGGTCCAGGGAGCTTTCTCGTCTTGCCGCGGAGTGGGGTGGGTTTTGTCTCTCGCCTAGATCCTGGTTTGCCTCGGACCCTCCCGCCGTGGCCGCGATAAGTCCCAGCGCTCGCGGTTTTGGGCGAGGCCTCGGGCTGTTGGTGCAGTTGCTCAGGCGCCCGAAGGCGGCCGGGCAGCTGTTTAGGCCGCGCGGCCGCATTCGGCGTCTGCCGACTATCGGATTTCGAAGGTCGTCGTTACGGTGTTGCTAAGGTTGCCTGCGCGGTCGCCGACGTTCAGGGCGAACGCATAGGTGCCGCTGGGTGAGCTGCCGAGGTTGATCGGGTCGGTGGTGATGCGCTCGTTGATGGTCGAGCCGCGCGTGGAGATGAAATCGCAGACGATGTCGGGGGCCGACCCGCGCGCCGCGACGCCGACGCAGAGTTTGTCGATGTCGCCTTCTCGATCGGAGACGCCGAAGCTGACGCGAACCGTGCCGAAGCGCGATGCCGGATTCGGTGAAACCCGGAGATTGCACAATTTTGGCACGGAGCCGATGTTGCCGCAGACGCCGTCGTTTCCACCACCACCACCACCGCCATCATCGCCGCCCCCTCCACAGGCCGACGTGAGGGTGATGAGGAGCAGGAGTGCGGCCAGCAGGCCGAACGCTCTCGAGACTGGATGCTTCATCAGTCGACCTCCGCGCCAGCCAGGGAATCCCGAAGAGCCTGCTCCATGTCCATGAATTGAGAACCACCTTCCGCACGCAGAGTGGCCTCGGTGTCGTCGTCGGACGCCGCAGTCGCGTCGTCCGCAAACGCGCCGAGGGCGTTTGCAACGGCTCGACCCGCGTCCGCCGTCACCGATTCGAGGTCGGAGGCGGCGCCCGTTTGTACGAGGCCGCCGGTCAAGAGAACGGTCGCCAGAAGGACGACTCCACGTCTACAACCCATCGCTGTTCCTCCACTTGTTTCTCTTTCTCGGGCCGCCGATCAATCTTCACCGGACTTGTGGAAAAGGCGTGGAAGCGCGATGGCAGCCGGTTTAGGGAGCAAAAACCTGCATTGTGGCTAAAAAATGAAGCTCCCGGGGCCGCCGTTCGCTGGTGGCTTTTGTATGGATGGGTTTTGATTTTTATAGTGACGTTCGCGATCCGCTCCGCGGGCGCCGACGGGCTGAGTGGAGTCCACTGTCCTAGCTCGCTGGCGGTCCGGAGAGGACGGCAGGCGACTCGTGAAAGACCCACGCCCGGCCATCGTCGGCTCGGTGCGGGACGCCGAACCCTCTCGTTCGCTCCTTCGCCGCCTTGCTGCCGCGGTGGCCCTGGTCCTGCTCCGGCTCGCATCGATCTCCTCACGAGCCTTCATCGAAGGGGAGCGCTGCGAGGCGATCCGGATGGTCGCGATGGGGCAGCCGGGTGAATTCGAAGCGCGCGTGTCGCGCGTGGGCCGAGCTCACGGATGCCCCGGACATCTTTCGTGTCTGCCCGGGGCGGATCGCCGCTCTCTTGCGATGCGCGGCAGGGCGCCCCGGAGGGGGCGGATCCGGGGCTCCTCGTGGCGAAGAGCGGGAGTGCCGAGCCTTCGATCAGCGACGATACCTACGCCGCCGACGGTCGCTCCGGCATGGCGACACCAACGCCCGCGCCCTGACAGCGGCCTTCTGCCCGCGCTCTACCCGGGTGCGTTCGTCATCTCGACGTAGGGGCGACACGGCTGGCCGCGGAGCAGGCCGCAGGGGGGCAGGTCGTCGGGGACGTCGATGGTGCCGATCGGCAGGACGGCGAGGACGATGGCCGAAGCCTGCATGCCGCCGCGCCCGATGCGATAGCGCGCGCCTCCGGGGCCGGGGTCGGGGTTGTCGAAGAACCACAAGGGTAGGTCGCGGCCCGGAGTGTTGATCTGGACCCGGAGTCGGGACCCGGTGCGCAGCGGGTGCGCGACGTCGAAGATGGGCACCCGCACCAGGGTCATCTCCGTCGGCAGCGGCTCGTAGTCGTCCTCGCCGAACAAGAGACGGGTGAGCAAGGGGCCGGAGCGCTCTTCGTCGATGCGCCGATAGCCAGCGAGTTGGACGCCGGTCTGGATGCGTACTTCGTTGCCGTCGGGGGTGATCTCCGAGAGCACGATCTCGATCGGCGCGTCGCCGGCGTCGGTCTGGACCCAGAGGTCGGCGTAGCCCGGGCCGGCCAGCACGACGGTCTCGTCGAGCGGTTCGGTGAGGTAGGAGAGGCCGTATCCGTCCGGCGTGTAGCTCCAGTCGAGCTGGAGTTCGGTGGTGGGCGCAATGAACGAGCCGCCGCCCGTCTGCGAATACCGGATGGGTCCGGCTTCGGGTTCGAACTCGAAGGCGTCGGCAGACGCGGTCGCGGGCATCTCCGTCGACAGGCGTTCGCCCGCGTCGAGGTAGAGCGTCCAGGCTTCGACGTCCGCGGGAGGCCAGCGCCCGAAGGTCGCCTCGAAGCGGTGCGTCGGCGATCCCGGCACCCCGGGTCCGGCCCCCGACTCGAAGAGCACGGTCACGGGAGGATCGGTCTCGAAGCGCGCGAGGGCGGCTTCGTAATCGTCGTCGCCGAGGTCGGCGAAGCGGTCGGGTTGGAGCTCGATGGGCGCACCGAAGCTGTTCTGCATCTCACCGGGTAGAGCGGCGCGGACGAGCTCATTCACGCGGGGCACTCGCCGGGCGACGTAGAGCTCGAGGAAGTCGAACCACTTCGAGAGGTGGAAGGCCTGGTAGCCGTCGGGGTGGTGGCCGTTGAAGAGTGTGAAGTAGGTACGTTCGGCGCGGTCGAAGTCGCGCAGCATGCCGGCAAAGCGCGGCCCGGTCTGTTCATCCTGCCAGGCGCCGGTCAGGAAGACGGGCACCTCGATGTCGCGCACCAATCGGGAGAGGTCGCGCGCGTCGGAGTCGGCGGGCCGGCGCTCGAGTGAGTTCACGAAGGCTTCGAAGTCGATGCTCTGGGTGCGGATCTTCTGGTTCTCCTCGCACTCGGTGTCGCCTTCTTCGATGCGCCGCGCTGTCCAGCTCTGGCCGCCCGGGGCCGCCTGGTTGTCGCGCTCCTGCAGCCACTCCTTGGTGAAGCCGGCATTGTAGATTCCGCCCGGCCACGACATCTGCCAGGGGTCTTCGATCACCGAGAGCGGTGTGATCGCGGCGAGGCCCGGCGGCCGGGTCGCCGCCGCATAGAGCTGCGTAATGCCGGAGTAGGAGAGGCCGACCATGCCGACGCGTCCGCCGCGGACCCAGGGTTGTCGGCTGATGATCTCGACCACGTCGTAGGCGTCGGCCTGTTGGGCGGGGTCGAAGACGTCGAAGGTGCCGCCCGAGCAGCCCGTGCCGCGCAGGTTCACTCCCACGGTCGCGAATCCGAAGGCGTTGGCGATCAGTGTGCCTGGCTGCGGGCGGTCGGGGTTGGAGGGGTCGTAGCCCGAGTACTCGATGACCGTCGGCCACGGGCCCGACCCGTAGAAGCTCTCGTCCGGGGTCCGCACCATGGCCGAGAGCGTCACGCCGTCGCGCATCACCAGGTAGTTGACGCCCTCGGACGCATCGTAGCCTGGCTTGGGGCCGCCGATGATGTTCCAGGACACGCCGACCACCTCCTGCTCATAGTGCGACGCCGGAGCGTGATCGTCGCGTGCGAGGATGCGGAAGGAAGCCGAGACCGCGGGCGGGTCCCGGTCCTCGTCGCGGATGACGTAGCCGTCCCCCGGCTGCACCGGCGCTCCACCCGCGCTCGGCGGCAGGGTTCCGGTGGTCGTATCGACGACCGTGTGCTCCGCCGGCAGATAGGCGAAGGTCGCCTGGCCCAGGTCATCGGCCAGGAGCGTGAGGAGGCGCTGGCCGCTGCCGTCGACCAGGGTGAGCGGTTGGCCCGGCACGGCCCGTGTGACGGTGACCCGCTGCACGCCGGGCGCAACGTCGAACTCGGCCGGAACCGAGCCGGGCGGGGTCGGGGGCCCGGAGTTGCCGCTGGCGCCGGTGGAGCCGTCTCCGCAGCCAGCGGCAACGAGGCCGACGGTGCAGGCGAGGAGAATGGCGGGCAGGGAAGATGTCTTTTGGGTCGTCATCGGCATCCTTCGGGCAAGGGATTTCTCCCGTG
>JAPOLW010000415.1 GCA_029976905.1 bacterium
GGCGCTTCTTCTCCGCGCGCGCGTCCTCCTCCCGCTGCCGCTTATCCCTCTTATCGCGCTCCCTCCTCGCCCTGTCCTCCTCTTTTTTTTTCTCGCGTTCCTCTTTTTTCCGCGCCGCCTCCAGCGTCGCGTCGAGAAGGTCGCGTCCGCTTTCCTGGAGTTGATTTGCGAACTCCACGATCAGGATCGAATTCTTGGTGACGATCCCGACGAGCATGACGAGGCCGATCTGGCTGAAGAGATTCAGCGTTTCCCCGACCGCCATCAGGGTGACGAGGGCCCCCGTGAACGAGAGTGCGACCGCCACCAGGATGGTGATCGGGTCGAGGAAGCTCTCGAACTGGGCCGCGAGAGTCAGATATACGATGACGACGGCGAGCAGGTAGGCGAAGAAGAGCGCGTTTCCCGACTCGTAGAAGTCCTCCGACTCGCCGGAGAAGACCGCCTGGTAGCCCTGGCCCGACGGAAGCACCTCTGCCGCGACCGCGCGCGTTCTTTCGAGTGCCTGCCCGAGGCCGTAGCCGTCGAGGAGACTCGCCGTGATGGTCGATGAGCGTTGTCGGTCGAAGTGCGGCAGGCCTCGTGGCGCGACGGTCTCGCGCACACGCGCGACCGATGCCAGGGAGATCATTTCGCCACTCTGCGAGCGGATGTTCAGTTGGTAGAGGTCACGGGGCCGCGAGCGGGAGTCGGCCTCGAGGCGTCCGATCACGTCGTAGGTCTCACCGCCGAGCTTGAATTCGGAGAGTTCGAGTCCGCCGACCATGATCTGAAGGGTGGTTGCGATGTCACGTACCGAGACCCCCAGGGCGCTCGCTCGGTTGCGGTCGATCTCGATTTCGAGCTGCGGTTTGTTCACCTCGAGGTCGGCCCGCACGTTCACGAGGCCGGGGATGGCCGACATGCGCGTGACGATCTCGTCGGCATAGCGGGCGAGTTCGCCGACGTCGGGTCCCTGCACGACCAGCGAGATGGGTGCCGACGACATGCTCCCGCCGAAGGCGGAGATGTTGATCGGGAAGGCCTGGAGCCCCGGGATATGCGACATGCGGTCGCGTAGGTCGTCGACGATCTCGTGCTGCACGCGGTCGCGTTCTTCCCAGGGAACCAGGCTGGTGAACATGGCGGCTTCGCTGACCCGTCCTGGACCGCCGAGGCCGGGGGCCACGACGCCGAAGCTTCGCATGACCTCTGGGGTCTCGAAAAGAATATCCTCGGCCTGGCGCATGTAGCGGGCCGTGTAGTCGATGGTGGATCCTTCAGGCGCCTGCATGACCGTGACGACGGTCGAACGGTCTGCCGTGGGAATGAACTCGCGAGAGATCGTGTCCAGGGCGACCGCGCCGAGACCCACCCAGGCAATGCCGATGAGGACGACGACGGCCCGGTGGCGCAGGGCGATGCGCAGCGCGCTCTGGTAGGTGTCGGCCATCTGCTCTATGGCACGAGCAAACGCCTGCTTGAGGGGGCCTTCCTCCCGGTTTCGACGCAGGACGCGGGCACAGAGCATCGGTGAGAGCGTCAGAGCGACGAATCCCGAGATGGCGACGGCCGCCGCCACGGTGATGCCGAATTCGCGGAAGAGTCGACCGGTCTTGTCGCTCAGGAAAGCGAGCGGCAGGAAGACGGCGAGGATCGAGATTGTCGAAGCGATGACCGCGAAGGCGATCTGGTCCATCCCCTTGTGCGCCGCGCGCCGGGGAGGCGTGCCGCCTTCGATCCAGCGGGTGATGTTCTCCAGCACGACGATCGCATCGTCGACGACGAGTCCGATGGCGAGCGTCAGGCCCATCATCGTCAACGTGTTGATCGAGAAGTCGAGGAAGTAGACCACCGAAAACGCCCCGATGATCGAGACCGGGATCGCCGTAGCCGGGATCACGGTCGCACGGAGCGAGCGCAGGAAGAGGTAGATGATCACCACGACGAGCAGAACGGCCTCGAGAATGGTCTGCCGTACGTCGGTGAGGGCACGCTCGACGTAGATCGACCCGTCGAAGGCGATCTCCAGGTTCAGGCCGGGCGGAAGGGTTGGTCGAATTTCCTCCGCCTCCTGCTTGAGCGCGCGGGCCACGTCGAGGGTGTTGGCGTTGGACTGTTTGACGATCCCGAGGCCGACGGCCGACTTCTTGTTGAAATGGACCAGCTTGCGGACGGTTTCCGGCCCGATCTCCACCCGGGCGATGTCCAGCAGGCGGATGAGGCCGTCGTTGATCTCGGCGACGATGAGGGCGGCGTATTCCTCGGGGGTCTTCAGCTCTCCGAGGGTCCGCACCGAGAATTCGGTCTGGTCGCCTTCGACGCGGCCCGAGGGAATGTCGACGTTCTCCCGGCGTAGTGCCTCCGCGACGTCGGCCACCGTCAGTTGGTGGGCCGTCAGCTTTACGTTGTCGATCCAGACGCGCATCGACATGCGACGCTCTCCACCAAGAAGCACCGAGGCGACGCCGGGCAGTTTGCTCAGGCGGTCGCGGATCTGGGATTCGGCGACGGTCGAGATGTAGATCTGGTCGTGGTCTTCGCCCGAGAGTGCGAACCACATGATGGGCTGCGCGTCGGCATCCTGCTTGGAAACGATGGGCTCTTCGACGTCGGAGTTGAGAAAGCGTCGGGCGCGCGCGACGCGGTCGCGAACGTCGTTCGCGGCGAGGTCCACATCCTGTTCGAGATTGAACTCGACGGTGATTCGCGAGACCTCCTCGGAACTGACCGACGTGATGTGTCGGACGCCGGCGATTCCGACCAGTTGGTCCTCGAGCGGTTGGGTGACGGAGGTCTCGATGACCTCGGGCGCGGCGCCGGGAAGGACGGTCGTCACCGAGACCAGAGGAGGGTCGACGTCGGGATACTCGCGGTTCTGGAGCCGGGTGACCGAGACGAGCCCCAGAAGCATCACCACCAGGGAGAGCACCGTCGCCAGCACGGGGCGTTCGATGCAGATGTTCCAGAGCTTCACGGTGCCGCCTTTGCGACATCCGGCGTGGGAGCGAACTCGAGCATGCGCCCGGAGGAAACCTTGTTGGTTCCGGCCGAGACGATGCGGTCTCCCGCGGCCACCCCGGAGAGAAGTTCGACCTCACCCGGTCGGCGCGCGCCCAGGCGGACGGAGGTCCGCTCGGCCGTACCGTCGTCGGCAACGCGCCAGACGAAGGTGCCCGCGACGTCATGCACGATCGCCGACTCCGGGGCCAGCAGCACGTTTTCGCGCTTGCCGAGGGGAAGGTACACCGTGCACGAGAAGCCGGCGCGCAGGCGGTGCGCCGCATTGGGGATCCGCGCCTTGACCAGCAGGCGTCGGTTTCGCGGATCGAGCGAGGGCGCGACGAAATAGATCTCGCCCGAAAAACGTTCGTCGGGGAAGGGTGCGACGCTGATCTCGAGCGGGAGCCCCACCCGCATCGCGTTGACCGCCACCTCGGGCACCGTGAAGTTCAGCTTGAGCTCGTCGATGGCGTCGATCTGCACCAGTCCGGTTTGATCGCCCTGCCGGGACATGCCTCCGCCGGTGACGCGATCCCCGGGGGAGACCATGCGTGGACCGAGTACGCCGTCGAAGGGCGCGCGGATTTCGGCCCGTTCGACCTCTACGTTGGCGATCTCCAGGCGGGCTTCGGCCTGCGCCAGACCGCTGCGCGCGCGGTCGAGTTCCTCCACGGAGAGAACGTCCTTGCCCTTGAGCGACTTGACGCGATCGAATACCCGCTGTGCGAGATCCCGGGCCGCGGCCGCTTCGGCCAGGCGAGCCTGTTGCTCGTGGTCGCGCAGTCGGAAGAGTAGGTCGCCGCCGGAGACCGCCTGACCCTCTTCGAACTCGATCGTCTCGACGACACCGGAACTCTCGGGTCGGACGACCACGGATTCCGCCGCGGTCAGTGCACCGGTGAATTGCGCCACCTCTTCGAACGGGGCCGGGGAGAGGGTGATGGCCTCGACCGTCACCGGCGGCGGTCGATAGGCCTCGGGGGACGAGGTATCGTTCTGGCAGGCCGCGAAGAAAAGGAGAGCCAGGGCCGCCGACCGTCCGCACCAGCGGCCACCAAAAAGCATGACGAAAAGTGTACGCTGCGATCAGGGATTCC
>JAPOLW010000416.1 GCA_029976905.1 bacterium
ACCCTATGTTCAAATTATTCCTTTCAAAAAAGAAAGTTGGCAAATGAATATTAAACCAGTAAAAAATAAAAAGAGTGTCTTTTTATATCCAATGAAATTACTACATAACTATAAAACAGCTTTTTGGACCGGGTCCGCAAGGCTACCGAAGAGTCCTATCATGGTTCGCCGCGAGAAGACCAACTATGTCATCCAATCGGTCGCCCACGCACTCGACGTGCTCGAGCAATTCAGCGGCGACGTCGACGAACTCGGTGTCACCGACCTCTCCAAACGACTGAAGCTCCACAAGAACAACGTCTTTCGCCTGCTCGCGACTCTCGAGTCCCGAGGGTACATCGAGCAGAACAAGGCAACGGAAAACTACCGCCTCGGCATCCGCTGCCTACAGATCGGCCATACCTATCTGGGCCAGATGGGTCTTCTGCGGCAGGCGCTTCCGATCATGGAGCGCGTCACACGGGATTGCCACGAGACGATCTACCTATCGCAGTTGCGGCGAGGGGCGGTCGTGCCGGTACAAGCGGTCGAAGCAGACCAGCCCGTTCGAACGGTGTCTCTTCTCGGGCAATCGTTGCCGTTGCATTGCACCGCCGCCGGCAAGGTACACCTTGCCTTCGAGTCCGAGGAAGAGGTCAAGAACCACCTTCCCGAAGGGCTCACCAAACACACCGACCGCACGATCACGCGGCGCACCGAACTCATCGCCGATCTGCGCGCCGTGGCCGAGCGCGGCTACGCCCTCGAATCGGGCGAATATCTGCCCGATCTCGGTTCGGTCGCGGTGCCGATCCGCGACTATACCCGAGCGGTCGTGGGCAGCCTCTCGATCATCGCCCCCGAATACCGGCTGACCCCGGAGCGGATCGAGAGCGAGGTCGCTCCGGCGGCTCTGCGGGCCGGTACGGACCTGTCCAGCCGACTCGGCTACAACGCCTGAACCGGCCGCGCAGCGGGTCCCTGGGGGCCTCCTCTACGGCGCAGTGCGTTGACAGCCGGAGGGGCAATGCTACCAGAGTGGAATGGACTCGGTGTAAGCGTTCCTTGCACCGCAAAGGTCCTTCCATAAGGAGGAGACATCGGCGTGAAGATCCTGGTCCCCATCAAACGGGTTCCCGACCCGCAGACCAACATCCTCGTGAAGCCCGATGGAACGGGCATCGTCGAGGATAACGTCAAATTCGTCATCAACCCCTTCTGCGAGATCGCGCTCGAAGAAGCCTTGCGCATCAAGGAGGCACAAGGGGAAGGCGAGGTCGTCCTGGTCTCGATCGGCACCTCCGACTCGACCGAGCAGCTTCGCACGGGTCTGGCCATGGGCGCCGATCGCGCGATCCTGGTCGTGGCCGACACCGCCCTGGATCCCGCCCGCGCCGCCGAGGTCCTGGTGAAGCTGGTCGAGCAGGAGTCGCCCGAACTCGTCTTCCTGGGCAAGCAGTCCATCGACGACGACGCCAACCAGACCGGCCAACTCCTTGCCGCGGCGCTCGATTGGCCGCAGGCCACCTTCGCTTCGAAGGTGGAAGTCTCCGGACAGGACGTGACCGTGGTCCGGGAGGTCGATGGCGGCCTCGAGACCATCGCCTTCTCGCTTCCGGGCATCGTGACCTCGGATCTGCGCCTCAACGAGCCCCGGTACGCATCCCTGCCCGGCATCATGAAGGCGCGCAAAAAGGAACTGAAGGAAATCCCGCTCGCCGACCTCGGCGTCTCCGCCGAGCCCCTGGTGAAGCAGGTCAAGGTCGAGCCGCCACCCAAGCGTGAAGCCGGCAGGACCGTGGAGACCGTGCAAGAACTCGTCGATCTCCTCCACAGCGAAGCCAAACTCATCTGAGCGGCGAAGAGGCGAGACCCATGAGCAAGAGTCTGATCTACATCGAACACGCCCACGGCAACGTCCAGAAGGCGTCCCAGGTCGCACTCGCGGCCGCGAACAAGGCCGGCGGTGACGTCGTGGCCCTGGTCCTCGGTCAGGGCGTGGACGCGGTTGCCGGAAAAGCCGCCAAGCTCGGCGTATCCAAAGTGGTCGCGATCGACGACGCGCGCCTCGAGCATTACCTGGCCGACGTCTACTCGAAGGCCGTTGCGCAGGTGGCCAAGGCCGAAGGCGTCGAGACCGTCTTCGCCGCGGCCACCGCGATCGGCAAAGACCTCTTCCCCCGTGTGGCCCATCTGCTCGAGGCGGGCATGGCCAGCGACATCACCGATGTCGGCGCCGACGGGTCGCTCGAGCGCCCGACCTATGCCGGCAACGTCATTGCGACGATCACCATCGAGACCCCGATGAAGGTCGTGACGGTGCGCGGGACCGCCTTCGAAGCGGCCGAGCCCGGAGGCGCGGACGCACCCATCGAGAAGGCCGAGCTTGCCGCCGATGCCCAGAGCAAGACGCGTTTCGTCGAGTTCGCGGAGACCAAGAGCGACCGGCCGCAGCTGACCGAAGCCTCGATCGTCGTCTCCGGAGGCCGCGGACTGAAGTCCGGAGAAAACTTCACCGAAGTGCTCGAACCCCTGGTCGACGCGATGGACGCCGCCATGGGTGCGTCACGGGCCGCCGTCGACGCCGGATTCGTGCCCAACGACCTCCAGGTCGGACAGACCGGCAAGGTGGTGGCGCCGCAGCTCTACGTCGCCGTGGGTATCTCAGGCGCGATTCAGCATCTGGCCGGGATGAAGGATTCCAAGGTGATCGTGGCGATCAACAAGGACGCCGACGCGCCAATCTTCTCGGTGAGCGACTACGGCCTGGTGGCCGACCTCTTCAAGGCCGTCCCCGAGATGACCGACGAGGTCAAGAAGCTGAAAGCCGGCTGAGTTTTCCGCTATAAGGTGCGGCGACAACACAGGCCGCCGGACGGTCCGGAGGCAGCGATGAGCGCCGGGATCGGCTGGTGGCCTGTTTTCGTTTGAATCGAAGGAGAGGCTTGATGGCGGCGGATCTGCAGCAACTCGACCTGGGAGAAACCCGGGAGGTCTTCTGGAATGCACCGGAAATCTTCCGGGAGCACTTTGTCGATCTCTTCCACTTCATCTACCTCGGCCTTCCCTTCGTTCTCTTTCTGCTGTGGGGGGCGACGATCGCCTACCCCCTGTACCGCTGGTACGCGATCGTCCGACGCGGCCAACCCGAGAATCGCCTCGATCAACTCGGGATCCGGGCCAAGCGCATGCTGCTCGAGGGCATCGGGCAGGGACGGGTCGTCCGCGAGCCCTCCGGCATCGCCCACCAGGTGCTCTTCGTCTCCTTCGTCATCCTCTTCCTCGGCACGTCGCTCATCACGGTCGAGGCCGACACCACGCTCGATTTCTACTTCGGAGCCTTCTACGGCGTCTACAAATTCATGATGGACCTCGCCGGCGTCGGCCTGATGGCCTCGTCGGCGTATTTTCTCTATCGCCGCTACGCCTCCACTCCGCGCGCGCTCGAGCAGCCGCGGCAGATGGTCGACAACTTCGAGAATGAGTCGGGCTACGGCTTCCCGCTCGCCATGCTCTTTCTGATCGGCCTCACCGGCTTCATGCTGGAGTCCGCGCGGATCGTGGCCGAGCCGACGAGCAGTGTCGGTCTCGCCTTCGTCGGCGCAAGCCTGGCGCCGGTCTTCCGGGCGTGGGGGACGGGCAAATCGTTCCACTACGGCGTCTGGGTCGTCCACATGGTGATCGTGCTGGGCTTCCTCTACTCGCTCACGTCCACGAAGCTGCGGCACATGTTCATCGGACCGGTGAACATCTTCTTCAAGCGACTGGGCCCGGGCTACCGCGCCACGCCGATCAGCGACTTCGAAAATGCCGAGACGTTCGGCGTGGAGAAGATCGAGGAATACAGCTGGAAGCAACTGCTCGACATGGCGGCCTGTCTGGAGTGCGGACGCTGCACGCTGAACTGCCCAACGGTCAATACGAACAAGGCCCTCAACCCCAAGCACCTGGTCATCCGGCAACGAGAGCACCTCCTGGCCCGGCACGGGGTTTCCTTCCTCTCCTCGCAGCTCTCCAAATTCTCGCGCAACGACGCTGCCGGCGCCGACGAGGCGCAGACCGGCGGTGAAGGGGGCGACGTGGCCCTGCGCGAAATCG
>JAPOLW010000417.1 GCA_029976905.1 bacterium
CCGGCCTGCTCGCCCCTCGAGTGCGAAACGACCGAGGCGAGCCGGCTCTGGATCTCCGGGTGGAGACGAGGCCACCGTCGAAGGGGAGGGCGTGGGCATGGTGCGGGTGCTCGCCGTCGGCGCCGTCCGCGAGCAGCTCGAGAGCCTCGACGACTCGGCGATGTGTCTGGGCTACACCATCCTGCAGGGACTTCCGGTTCCGGTGACGGACTACCACGCCACGATGACGGTGCAGGCGCGCGGCGCGGCGGCAAGCCGGCTGCAGTGGCGCTCGCGTTTCGAGCCCGAAGGCATTTCCGCGGCCGACGCCGCGGCGCAGATCGACGCCCTCTACGGCATGATGATCGGCTGGATCCGCGAGGCGTTGGGCGACGCCTGATCCGGCGGGGGGAGCACCGCCGACGAATGCCCGGTTTCAGGTGAGGTAGGGAAGGCAGCCCGCCTTCTCGAGGATGGTCCGCAGTTCCGGGTCGCCGTGGACGGCGGCATATTTCCGGCGGATCTCCTTGAGGGATTTCGCATGGTACTTCTGCGGTCCACCGACGGTCTGGGACCACGTCCGGCCGTCGAGATCGACCGTCAGTTGATCGGCGCCGTTCTCGATGGCCTCTGCGTTCGCGGCCGACCACGCAAGGAAGAGCCTCACCTCGTCGCGCAGAAAGGGCTCGAGGGTCGGCGCCAGGGTCTCCCACGACTCGAAGTCACCTTCGGCGCTCGGGTCGAGCATGCGCTCGATCCAGGCGCAGACCGCCGGGCCGCGTTCGCGCACGAGGGCACCGGCCGTCGGGTCGGTCCAGGCGTTGTAGATCTGACCCCAGAGACCGAAATCCGCAAAGGCGGGTCGCCCGCCGAAGAGGTAGGCCCGGCCACCGAGGTGTTTGTCGAGGAGGTCGAGGCCGTGGGCGAAGGAGCTTTCGATGATGGGCGCGGTCTGTTCGTTGGATCCGACCACGCCGATGCGGCCGGCCATGCGCGTGCGGATCTGCTCGGTCATGGGAGCGCGTTCCTCCTCGCTCGCGTCGGGCAACATGGCGGCGACGAGACGTTGCGCTGCCGATCGCTGGTCGACGTCGCGGGCCCAGCGGTAGTGGAACATCCACTTGTTGCCCCACTCGTCGCCGAACTCCTCGAGCAACTCCGAGAGGAATCGCAAGGCAACCGGGGACGGATGGACGGAGGGCTCGGGAAATTTCGCCTCGATGGTCTCGAGGATCGGCGTCGAATCCTGAAGCCCGTCTCCCTCCGGTGTTGCGACCGCGGGCACGATCGGAAGTCGTGCGTACTTCTGGTACTCGGCCATCGTATTGGCGTTTCGTTCGACCCATTGGTGGGCGACGCCTTTATAGCGGAAGTAGGAACGTGTCTTGACCGAGTAGGGAGAGAGTTCGGCACCAAAGATTCGATAGGATTCCGACATCCTGAAATGGTCGCCGTTCTCCGTGCGGCGTGCAAGGCGTACCCGGTGGCCGGACGTGCCGGTCGCGGGCGTCGCCGGTGGCCGGACGTACCGGTCGCGGGCGTCGCCGGTGGCCGGACGTGCCGGTCGCGGGCGTCGCCGGTGGCCGGACGTGCCGGTCGCGGGGGCGCCGGTGGCCGGACGTACCGCTCGCGGGGGCGCCGGTGGCCGGACGTACCGCTCGCGGGGGCGCCGGTGGCCGGACGTGCCGGTCGCGGGCGTCGCCGGTGGTCGGGCGAGCCGCCGGCCGGCGATGCCGGTGGCTTTGCGGATTTTCCCTCTCCGCTCTAAGACAAGCCCATGTCGTTCAAGGTGATTCAATGGGCCACCGGTGGCGTCGGTCGCGCCGGTATCGAGGGTATTCTCGCGCATCCCGAACTCGAACTCTCCGGGGTCTGGGTGCACAGCAAGGACAAGGTCGGGCGGGATGCCGGTGCGCTTTGTGGTCGGGATCCGGTCGGGGTCGTGGCGACCGATGACATCGACGCTTTGCTCGCCTCGGATGCCGATTGCGTCTTCTACGCGCCGATCATGGCGGACAAGGCGGTGGTGCTCCGTATCCTCGCCTCGGGCAAGAACGTCGTGACGCCGCTGAACTGGTTCTACCGGGGCAGTCGTGACTGGAGCGACGTGGAGGCCGCGTGTCTCGGCGCTGGCGTCACGCTCCATGGCACCGGAATCCACCCCGGTGGCATCACCGAGCGCTTCCCTCTCATGGTGTCGGCCTTGTCCCGGGACATCACGCACGTCCGCGCCGAGGAGTGGTCCGACATCCGGACCTACGGAGCACCCTTCGTCGTCGGGGAGATCATGCTTTTCGGCAAGACCCCCGAAGAGGCGCGCAAGAGCACCATGGCGGCGATGTTGGGCGACGGCTTTCAGCAGTCGATCGACATGGTGGCCGACGCCCTCGGCTTCGATCTGGACCCGCACAAGACGGCCTCACACGAAATCGCCGTCGCCACCCGACCCATCGAGTCCCCGATCGGAACCATCGAGCCGGGCCTCGTCGCCGCACAGCGCTTCACCTGGCAGGGGCTCGTGCGAGGTGAACCCGTCATCACGGTGCGGACGAATTGGTTCATGGGAGAGTCCGGCTTCGATCCCGGCTGGACCTTCGGCCCCGAAGGCGAGCGCTTCGAGGTGGAGGTGACGGGAGACCCCTCGTCGAAGGTCACCTTCCACGGCTGGCATCCCGAAAGCATCGAGGCGGGGCTGGAGCGCAATCCCGGGATCGTCGCCACCGCCCTCCACGGCGTGAGTGCCATCCCGGCGGTCTGCCAGGCGGCGCCCGGGGTGAAGAACTACCTGGATCTGCCGCTGGTGGCGGGCCGGGCTCAGCGGAGGCTTGCGAGGTAGGCGATCAAGTCCCGCAGCTCGGCCGGTGGCAGTTCCGCGCCGATCGCGGGCATCGCGCTCTCTTCGCCCTGGGACTCGAATCCAGCGGCGATCGTCGCGTTGGGAAGAACGACGGCCTCGAGGATCTCGGCGGGGCCGAGTCGGGCGCCGATGCCATCGAGGTCTGGTCCCACTTCGCTTCCCTCCCCGGCGACGGCGTGGCAGCGCTTGCAGTCGCCATTGCCGTTGAAGACGGCTGCACCCCGGTCGGAATCGCCTCCGTCGAGAGTGATCTGGTAGGACGCCAACGGGTCGGCGGGGTCGAGGCCAGCCTCGTAGTCCGCCAGGACCGCCCGGAGGGCGGGCACGTCGCGGCGACGCGCGGCCTCGAGAGCGTCGAGTTGGAGAGCGGGCGGCAGAACGCCGCGGGAGAGGCGGTCGAGGAGGTCGAGGAGGGAGGCGTCCGCCGCGGGCGTTTCCAGGGAGGCCAGCGTTGCGATGGCGCGTTGACGCTCGCGGGTCGGTGCGTCCTCCGGGATCGCGGTGACCGAGGCGAAGGCTCGCGCGCTGTCGCGTCGCGCAAGGATGTCGCGCGCATCGGCACGTAGTCGCTCATCGTCGCTCTCGAGAGCCTGGTCGACGGCACGTTGCCAGGAGCCTGCGCGGCCGGACGGGCTCCGCTCGTCGAGAGCACGAAGACTCGCCCGGCGGATGCGGCTCCCGGCCTCTTCCTTCGCGATCCGGGCAAGGAGGGCCTCGTCGTCCAGGGGAACGCGGCCGTACGCCGCGGCGACTTCGATGGCCGCGCCTTCGAACGGTCCCCCGAGCAGACGCGGTACATAGGTGTCGATTGCCGCGTGTACCGACGTTTCGTCACGCTCGTCGTGTGGCATCCAGAGTCCGAGGACGGCATCGCGGGGGGGAGGCCGGGTGAATCGCGCCAGCGCCACGAGCGCCTCACGGCGCATGGTCGATGGGGTGTCCGGAGAGGCCGCATGGGCCGCGATCCTCAGAGCGGCTTGCGGTGTCCCCAGGCGGAGGTTGGCATTGAGGACGCGGCGGTGCAGGGCAAGGCTCGTCTGCGGGTCCTCGTCGCGATAGGGGAGGGCGCGTCCGCCCAGGGCGGCGAGTTCCTCGCGGGCTTCCACGATGGGCAGATCGTGGATCGCCCGGGCGGCCTCGACGACCAGGGCCGGCTGGGGATCGGCGAGAAAGCGCGCGATGCGGGGCTCCCGCGTGCGCCGCATCGCCAGAAGGACACCGAGGCGCACCGCGGACGAC
>JAPOLW010000418.1 GCA_029976905.1 bacterium
TGGCGCCATGGAAGAAGGAAAGCGAGACTCCATCGACGATGGTCTTGTTGGGCGGCACGACCTTCGTCAGGCCCTGCATGGTGAAGATGAAACTCTTGGACACGGATCCTCCGGCTGGCCTGTCGCCAGGGGGGAATGGCCCGGTGGGCCAACGCGATCGCACGAACGTCGCATCCCCGGCGCGGTGTCGACGATGGCTACCAGACGAGCGCGGCGGACGCCCGGAGCGAAACCCGCGGTTCCGCGATGGCAGCTCCGGTGAAGCGCGCGCAGCGCCAACGTCAGATTGGGTAGAGAAATCGATGACAGTGACCGCAGGTGGCCACCGTTTTGGTCTCCTTGCGAATGCGTTGGGCCTGTTGCGAGGGCAGCTTGACCGAGCAGCCCTGGCAGACGCCCCCTTCGAAGGTCACCAATGCGGGACCGCCACGCTTCTTGAGGCGGTCGTAGTGTTGCAGGATGCGTCGGTCGACCAGTGCACGAATGTCGTCCCGTTTGCGCTGCAGAGCCTTCTTCCCCTGACGCGCGCCGCCGAGCATCTCGCTGTAGAGTTCGAGCCGGGCCAACAGGAAGAGCTCAGCCCCCGCGAGCCCCTCGGCCTCCAGAGCGCCGATGGCGGACTTCTTGCCCAAAGCCGCGTTCTCGGCCTCGATGGTCTCCCCGGCGCCGTCCCCGAGAACCGCAAGCATCCTCGACGCATCGCCGGCCGTACGCAATTCGTCGGCACGATCGCTTCCGTGCAGCGCCCGCACCACCCCGGCCACGAAGTTGAGATACGCGCTCTGTTTGTTCGGCGGGTAGAGCATCATGAAGAGCAGGTGGACCTTCCCTTCGTCCACCGAACGGAAATCGATGCCCTTGCGGCTCACTCCGACGGCGCACACCAGATCGTCGAGGCCCGAAACGCGGGCATGCGGGAAGGCGATTCCGTGGCCGAGAGCGGTGGATTCCAGAGCCTCACGGCTCACGATCTGCTCGAGGACCGGCGCCCGCAGTGACTTCTTCTTGCCCGAAAGAAGGGCCTCGCTCATCTCCCTCAGGACGTCGACCTTGGAGGTCGCCTTGAGCGCGGGGAGCACCCCCCGCTTCGGCACATGCTTGGTCAAATCCATGCCATGGAACCTTAACGAGCGAAACCGCCCGTCCCAAGCCACCCTTTTTCGCTTGCACCGCCTCGCCCGGCGGTCCAAAAGCGGCCATGGATCGGGACCAGCCGCGACGCAAATTCTGGGGATGGGGCTACGTGGGCCACGGACCGGGGGCCGCAGACGAAAAAAAGCTCGCACGCAGCCTTTCGCAGAGATTCGCAACCGACCTCGGCGAGCCGACCCCGGCCCCGCGCATCGAGGAGATCTCCCTTCGCGCGGTGCGGGTGCAGGCACCGTCGAGCCTCGCCCCGTTGTGCTCGGACGACCCCGAGGACCGCGCCGGGCACACCTACGGGAAATCCTTCCGTGACGTCGTGCGGGGCTATGCGCGTGACTTCGCCAACCCCCCGGACCTCGTCGCGCGGCCCCGGGACGAAGACGACGTCGCCGCTTTGCTCGCGTGGTGCGACGAAGCCGATCTCGTGGCCATTCCCTACGGAGGAGGTTCCAGCGTCGTCGGCGGAACCGAAGCCCCTCGCGACGACCCGCGGCCGGTGGTCTCGATCGACCTCGCGCAACTGGGTCGCGTCCTCGAAATCGATCGCACCTCACGCACGGCCCGCATCGAAGCGGGCATCTATGGACCGGCGCTCGAAGATCAGTTGCGCCCGCACGGACTCACCTTGCGCCACTTTCCGCAATCCTTCGAGTTCAGCACGCTTGGCGGCTGGATTGCCACGCGCTCGGGTGGGCACTTCGCCACCCTGTACACACACATCGACGACTTCGTCGAAGGGATGCGGGCGGTCACTCCCCGCGGACGTCTGGAGTCCCGTCGCCTACCGGGTTCCGGCGCCGGGCCGAGCCCCGATCGCCTGCTCATGGGATCCGAGGGGATCCTCGGGGTCATCACGGAGGCCTGGATGCGCCTCCAGGACCGTCCGACGATGCGCGCCTCCGCCTCGATCACGTTCACGGATTTCCCCGCGGCCACCATCTGCGTGCGCGCCCTCTCCCAAAGCGGACTCCATCCCAGCAACTGTCGCCTGCTGGACGCCGGCGAGGCGCTCACCTCGGGCGCGGGCAATGGCGAGCATGCGGTGCTCGTTCTCGGTTTCGAGTCGGCAGATCACGATCCGGCCCCCCGCATGGCGCGCGCGCTCGAGATCTGTCGCGACCACGGCGGCCACGTGCCACCCGAAGCTGGAGCGACCCGCCACGACGGGGAGGCGTCACGCGGTGGAGCGGTCGGCGCCTGGCGCCAGGCCTTCCTTTCGGCGCCCTACCTACGTGACTCCCTGGTCGCCGTCGGAATGATCAGCGAGACCTTCGAGACGGCGACCACGTGGGACCAGTTCCCAGCGCTACATGCCGCCGTCACCGACGCGGTGACCGATGCCCTGCGGCGCATTTGCGGCGCCGGGAGCGTGACGTGTCGCTTCACGCACGTGTATCCCGACGGACCCGCCCCCTACTACACGGTGCTCGCACCGGGGCGGCGCGGCGATCTGCTGACGCAATGGGCCGAGATCAAGGAAGCCGCCGCCGAGGCATTACTGCGCTGCGGAGGGACCATCACCCACCACCATGCCGTCGGGCGGGACCATCGACCGTGGTACGACCGCCAACGGCCGGAGGCCTTCGCACGCGCGTTGGCAGCCACGAAGAGCGACTGGGACCCGCGGGCGATCCTGAACCCGGGCGTTCTCATCGACCCCCGCCGGACCTGATCTCCCGCGGCCCCGGGCACCGGCCGCCGGCGTCGCCGGGACCGGGCGCGCGCTAGCCCGCGTCCCCGCCGAGGGCGGCGCGGGCCGCGAGAGCGGCGCGGGCCGCGTCGACCGCGACGCCCCGTTCGACGTGTGCGCCGAGCGCCACGAGCACCGATTCGAGCGCTCCGAGCAGGCGAAGGATCTTCTCCGGGCGCGACGAATGCCCCATGAGTCCGATCCTCCACACCCGTCCCGCCAGGGCGCCGAGCCCCGCCCCGATCTCGATCCCGTGTTCCGCCAGAAGCATCCCGCGCGCCGCCGCGTCCTCGACCCCGTCGGGAATCGAAACCGCATTGAGTTGGGGCAGGCGTTCGGCCTCGGGAACGACGAACGAAAGCCCCATCGCCTCGAGCCCGGCCCGGAGCGCGAGATGATGACGTCGGTGGCGCTGCCACGCCGCCTCGAGCCCCTCTTCGGCGAGCAGGACGAGCGCCTCGTGGAGACCGTAGAGTGCGTTGACCGGCGCCGTGTGGTGGTAGGCCCGCTTGGCCCCTTCGT
Source organism: bacterium (assembly GCA_029976905.1). Classification (GTDB taxonomy): domain Bacteria; phylum Desulfobacterota; class Binatia; order UBA12015; family UBA12015; genus VGTG01. The sequence goes on from JAPOLW010000418.1 coordinate 3,359, forward strand.
CCCAGTACCCGGCGAGGAGATTGAGATCGAGAAACCAACTATGCGGGGGCGTCGACCGATTGCGCGCCCGCGCGAGGGCTCGCTCCCCGAAAGTCGCCGGCGACAGGCCCGGAGCGCACGAAAGACACTTCTGGGAGCCCGAGTAGACGACGTCGATGTCCCAGGCATCCACCTCCAGCGGGCAGCCCCCCAGGGAGGTCACCGCGTCCACGATAGTCAAGCACCCTTTTCCCCGTGCGATCGAGCAAAGCGTCTCGGCGTCGGAAAGCGCTCCCGTCGACGTTTCGGCCTGCACGAAGGCGACGACCTTCGTATCGGGGTTTGCCAGGAGGGTCGCCTCGAGCTTCGCCGGGTCGACCGCGCGTCCCCACGGATCCTCGACCATCGTCACCACCCCACCGCAACGCTGCACGTTCTCCTTCATGCGACCGCCGAAGACCCCGTTCTGGCAGACCACGACGCGATCGCCTGGCTCGACCAGATTCGCGAAAGCCGCCTCCATGCCCGCCGAACCCGGCGCCGAAAGCGGCAGCGTCATGGCATTCTGCGTACGGAAGGCCGCACGGAGCAATTCCTTGAGACTGTCCATCATGGCCACGAACGTCGGATCGAGATGGCCGACGGTCGGGCGCGCCATCGCCGCGAGAACACGCGGCGGGACGTCGGAAGGACCGGGCCCGAAAAGAGCACGCTCGGGCGG
>JAPOLW010000419.1 GCA_029976905.1 bacterium
GGATCGGGGAAGGGCGCGTCGTAGGCGGCCGCCTCGCCGGGCGAAACCGGACGTCCTTCGATCATGCTCGCGACCATCGTCCCCACGGGCATGTCCTCGGTGTCCCAACAATAGAGTTGCCAATACAGGAAGCTGTGTTCGCGCGAGCCGCCGTCGGGAGCCGAGATGGCGGCAGCCATCTCCTCCATGGTCGGGGTGGGCATCGTGCGGCGCTTCTCCTTGTAGGCGGCGATCCGATCCGCGGGGACGTCCAGGGGCAGCGGCAGGCCGGTGTTCGCGATCACCACGCGCGCGAAGCGCTCGGGATTGGCTGCGACCAGGCGCAGGCCGATGAGCCCGCCCCAGTCCTGTCCGAAGAAGGTCACGCCGTCGAGGTCCTGCGCCGCGAGCCAGGCATTCATCCAGGCGACCTGGCGCTCGTAGGTGTAGTCCTCGCGCGCCGCCGGCTTGTCGGATCGTCCGTAGCCCACCAGATCGGGGGCGAGCACCCGCAGCCCCGCCGCGTTGAGCAGCGGGATCATGTGCCGATACAGGTAGCTCCAGGTCGGCTGCCCGTGCATGCACAACACCACCTCGCCGTCGCGCGGGCCCTCGTCGATGTGGTGGATGCGCAGGTCTCCCCCCTCGCCGTCGGGCACGTCGGTGTATTGGGGGGCGAAAGGATAGCCGGGCAGATCCCGGAAACGTTCGTCGGGCGTGCGCAGAACCTTCACCGAAACCTCCGTCGGTCTGAGGAAAGTGGCATACTATCTGCCATTACGCGAGAGGCAGCGGGTGTGCAAGGGCCCCGGGGCTTCGGGAGGATACGGCCCTCGCGCTCCCGCGGTCTAGGAGAGCGCGAAGCGCCGCTCGGCCCAGGGCTTTTCGAGGCGGCGCCCGTCGCGCACCACCCAGGGGCGGTCGTCGTAGGGCTCGCCGGTGGCGAGGTTGTAGGCGTCGCCGCGCGCGAATTGCATCACCCAGGCACGGCGCTGCCGGTCGGTGGTGTGGTTGCCCACCGTTCGGTGCAGCAGCAGGGAGGAGAAGATGAGGTGGTCACCGGCGCGGGCGGGCAACTCGATGGCTCCGGATCCGTCCACGTCGGGGACGTAGTAGTGCACGGTCTGCAGGGCGTGCGAGCGCGGTCCCTCGCGATGCGAGCCCGGCAGGATTTCGAGGCCGCCGTTTTCGAGGTCCGAATCGTCGAGCGCCAGCCAGGTCGTGAGGTATTCCGGACAGCCGCCCTCGTGGTAGCCGTTGTCCTGGTGCCACGGGATCTCGCTGCCGGATCCGGGCGCCTTGTTGATGCCCTGGTCCCACCAGAAGCGCACGTCGGGGCCGAGAATCTGCGCGGCGAGTTCGACGATCTCGGGGTGGTTGATGAACGCGCGTAGGGGCGGGCTGCGGAAATTCAGCATCGCCCGGTACGGGAAGACGCCGTCGTCCTCGTTGCCCAGGGTCTGTGCCTCGAACGTCACCAGACGATCGTACTCGCTCCCGATGGTCTCGAGCTCGTCGTCGCCGAGGATGCGACCGATGTTGAGGTAGCCCTGCTCGCGGAAGGCGGCGAGCTGCGAGTCGGTGAGGCGCACGGCATCGTCGTACTCCAGCCGTACCAGCGGCGCCAGTGCTTTCCCCGCGATCGCCGGGAACTCAGGGGGCGCCCGCTTCGGCGCGCGCCGCCAGCGCCCGGTTCATCTTCACGAAGGATTCGTGCGTCGCCGCCTGCATGTCCGGCTTGCGCGTGCGAAAGAAGCGCGCCAGCAGGCCGCGGAATTCCTCACGCTGTACGAGTCTCGACCGGGACGGCGAGATCGTCTCGACGACGAAGGAGTGGTCGGTGTCGAGGAGGCCGGGCACGCCGACGCGGCCCTGCCAGCGCAGTTCCGGTGCCGAGACGTGCACCAGGGTGGGGCGCACCGTCAGCGGCTCCCGAAAGGTGCGTTGCGCGAGCGTGACGGCGATCGTCCGGCCAGGCGCCATCTCCCCCTCGATCCGCAGCAGATACGGGTTCCACTGTGGGTAGGCCGCGGTGTCGGCGAGGATCGCCCAGACCCGGTCGGCGGGGGCGTCGATCTCGATGGCGTGCTCGACGACGTATTGGAGTTCTTCGCGATGCAGGGCGATCAGCCCCGCGCACGCGAGCATCAGGGCGATCCCCCCGACGAGGATCCCGCGCACGAGGCGTCTCATGGCCGGGGTCGCCCGCGTGCGGGCCGTCGCGCCGGGGTGGCGGGCTGGACCGGGGTGCGCATCACGACGTCGCGGGTTTGAGGATGACGGCGCGGTCGGATCCGAGCGTGCCGTCGAAGGTTTCTCCTTCGCCCCGTCCGTCGCTCGCGACTTCGACGACACTCCCGGGCCATCCGGGCACGGCGACCTCGCCGCTCTGGAAGTGGATCAACACCAGGCGCTCGTCCCCGGCCGACCGCCGGTACCCGAGGACGCCGTCGGGAAGACCATCGAGCAGGTGCAGGGAGCCGCTGGCGAGTGCGTCGCAGTTTCGTCGCGCAGCGAGGAGGCGTCGGTAGAGGTGCAGGGTCGAGGAGGGCGCATCGCGCTGCGCCTGGACGTTGCGTGCCGCCGCGTCCGGGGGCAGCGGCAGCCATGCCCGCGGCGGCCATCCGTGGCCGGAGTCGCGCGTCCACGGGATCGGCGCGCGGCATCCGTCGCGGCCGCCCGGGTCGACGACACGCTCGGGCGGCACCGCCGCGTCCTCCAGGCCCAACTCCTCGCCCATGTAGAGGAACGGCGTCCCGCGCAGCGTCAGCAGCAAGACGGCGGCGGCCCGGGCGCGGGCTTCGCTGCCCAGGCGGGTGCGGTGCCGGGGCCAGTCGTGATTGGAGAGCACCCAGGTGGGCCAAGCATCCTCGGGGTCGAAGAGGGCGGCCGCCTCCTCGATTGCGCCACGCCAGGCCGCCGCCTCCCACGGCAGGAACATCGGCGGGAAGTTGAAGGAGAGGTGCAGGCCGCGGCCACTGTCGTAGTAGGCGGGTACCTGTTTGGTCTCCGTCAGGAAGACCTCGCCCACGATCATGCGGTCGCCAGGGTAGGCGTCGACCACGGCGCGGATTCCCCGCAGATGTCCGATGGTGCGCGGGTCGTGGTTGAGAGCGCAGTGCGGCACCTTGGCCTGGTGGGCGGGCACGTCGGCGAGGGCCGGATCCTTGCCGATGTTGTGGATGACGTCGGCGCGAAAGCCGTCGATGCCTCGGTCGAGCCAGAAGCGCAGCGTGTCGTGCATCGCCTCGACGACTTCGGGATTCTCCCAGTTGAGGTCGGGCTGCTCGGAGAGGAACGAGTGCAGCCAATATTGGCCGGTGCGTTCGTCGAACGTCCAGGTGGGGCCGCCCTCCGACCACGGCGTCGTCCAGTTGTTGGGCACGGCGCCCCCCGGCCCGGGATCGCGCCAGACGTACCAGTCGCGCCTGGGATTGTCGCGCGAGGAACGCGACGCGACGAACCACGGGTGATCGCTCGAGGTGTGCGCGGGTACCCAGTCGAGCAGCACGCGCAAGCCGCGGGCGTGCGCGTCCTCGACCAGGGCATCGAGATCGGCGAGAGTCCCGAATGTGGGGTCGATGTCGCAATAGTCGGCCACGTCGTAGCCGAAGTCGCGCATGGGCGACGGAAAGATCGGCGACAGCCAGAGGGCGTCGACCCCGAGCCAGACGAGGTGGTCGAGGTGGGCGCGGATTCCGGCGAGCTCGCCCACGCCGTCGCCATTGGTGTCGGCGAACGAGCGCGGGTAGATCTGGTAGACGACCGCGCTCTTCCACCAGGGTTGGTCGGACACGTTGGTCTAGGCGGCTCTCGGCGTGAACTCACACGGCATGTGCTTGAGGCCGTGGATGAAGTTCGACGCAAGCCTCTCGGGGTCGCCGGTGATGCGCAGATCGGGCAGGAGCCCGAAGAGGTGGCGGAAGAAGACCGTGATCTCCCGGCGGGCGAGGTTGGCGCCCAGACAGAAGTGAGGCCCACCACCCCCAAACCCGACATGGTCGTTCGGGGTGCGCTCAATGTCGAAGGTCCACGGGTCGTCGAACGCCCGGGGGTCGCGGTT
>JAPOLW010000041.1 GCA_029976905.1 bacterium
GATTCGGGCGAGCCTGGACAGGGTCGGCGGGACCTCGTGGTGACCGAGGGGTCGGCGACCTCCAGCCATCGTTTCGTTCCCTCGACGTCGGCGGCCTCGGTACGCCGCATCGGCCAGACGATCCCGCCCGAGGAGGCGAACGGTGAGTTCATCGGGGTCCTCCTGTTGTCGAAGGCGGGTGCCCGGCTGGTCTCCGGGGTGGCACGGGAACTCCAGGGGCGCGGTGCCGGCCCCTTCCACGAGGCCGACTCCCTCGAGCGCGCCAGCCTCACCGATCTCCTCCAGGAGCTGATCTCGCGGGGACATCCGGTCGATTGCATCGACGTGTACAAGGGATGGATGGAGGTGAATACCTTCGACGACTACCGCCGGGCCTGGGCGGAGATCCGCTGAGGGGCGCCCGCGTCGTTGGCCTCGCCGGGATTCGACGTCTACAACCCCTTGCCGTGAGCGCGCACGCGGACCAGGCCCGTTTCCGGGGCGCAGATTTCGCCGACGCCCTGGCCGACGCCGGCTTCGACTTCTTCACCGGCGTGCCCTGCTCGCTCATCGGATCGGTGCTCCTCTCGCTCGAAGAGCGCGGCTATGTGCCCGAGACCCGCGAAGACGCCGCGATGGGTCTCGCCGCGGGTGCCTTCCTGGCCGGCCGGCGTCCGGTCGTGCTCATGCAGAATTCGGGTTTCGGCGTATCGCTCAACGCCATCGGCTCCCTGCAGCAGATCTACGAGATGCCGTGCCTGCTGGTGATCACCTGGCGGGGATTCGAGGGCAAGGATGCTCCCGAGCACCTGGTCATGGGGCGCGCCATGCCGCAGCTTCTCGAGGCCTATGGGATCGAGTGGCGGGCGCTCGGCGATCGTCCTCTGGAGCAGGAGGCGCGCTGGGCGCGTGAGCGTTTCGACGACGGGCGTCGGCCGGTCGCTCTGGTGGTGCCGCCGGGGGTCCTCGGGTGAGTCCGCTCACGACCCGGGAGGCGCTCGAAGGGGTTCTGCCCCATCTCGACGGCTTCGCCGTGGCCTGCGCGAACGGTTTCATCTCGCGGTGGGCATGCGCAGTGCAGGACCGGCCGACGCATTTCTACATGATCGGGTCGATGGGCCTCGCGTCTTCGATCGGACTTGGAATCGCACTGTCCCGACCGGAACAGCCTGTGGCGGTGCTCGATGGCGACGGCAATGTACTCATGAACCTCGGCACCCTGCCGATGATCGGGGTGGCTCGTCCCTCGCGCTTCCTGCATGTGGTGATCGACAACGGTGTCTACGCGAGCACCGGAAACCAGCCGACGATTTCGAACCGGGTCGCTCTGGAGCGGATCGCCGAGGCCTCGGGCTATGCCCGCGCGGCGCGCGTCGTGGATCGGCCGACCCTGGAACGAACCGCGGCCGAATTCGTCGCGGCCGAGGGGCCGGGTCTCCTGCTCGTGGAGACGGCCCCGGAATCGGGTCCGCCGGCACCGCGGATTCCGTTCACACCCGCAGAGATGACGGCGCGGATCCGGCGGGCGCTCGGAGGCGCGCCGTGATCCTTCTCAACCCCGGACCTGTGAACACCAGTGCGCGGGTCACTGCGGCGCTCGCTCGTGGTGACCTTTGCCACCGCGAGTCCGAATTCAGCGATCTCCTGGAGGCGGTGCGGGTGAAGCTGGTGCGTGCCTTCGCTCCTGGATCCGATTGGACCGCGGTGCCGCTCACCGGTTCGGGAACCCTGGCTCTGGAAGCCGCCGTCAGTTCCTCGGTCACACCGGGGCACAAGATGTTGGTCGTCGACAACGGCGTCTACGGTGCGCGTATTCGCGAGATGGCCGAAACGCACGGTATCGAGACCGTCGTACTCGAATGGGGGTGGACGCAACGGCCCGACCCGGAGCGTATTGCCGAAGCCCTCGGGCGGGATTCCGCGATCGAGGTCGTCGCGGTCGTGCATCACGAAACGACGACCGGTCTGTGCAACCCGATCCGGGAGATCGGGCAGGTCACCCGCGCGGCGGGCCGCCGCCTCCTGGTGGATTCCATCAGTGGACTCGGCGGCGATCCGATCGATCTCGAGGCTTGGGGTATCGATGTCTGTGTCGGAGTAGCGAACAAATGCATCCAGGGGATTCCCGGGGTCGGCTTCGTCCTCGCCCGCCGACCGGAGTTGGAGCGCATGGCGGGGATCCCGCCGCGAACGGTCTACCTCCATCTGCCGCGCCCCCACGCGGCGCACGAACGGCGCACCGTGCCCTTCACGGCGGCGGTCCAGGTCTTCTACGCGCTGGACGAAGCTCTCGACGAGTTGCTCGAGGAAACGGTCGACGGCCGGGTGCGGCGCTACGCGGCCGCAGCCAACCAGCTTCGCGATGGTTTCGGAGCGCTCGGGCTCGAAATTCTCGTGCCGCCCGCGTGGCGATCGAATTCGATCACGACCCTGCGTCTTCCCGCTGGGATCCGCTATGCAGGCCTGCACGATCGGCTGAAGGAAGACGGCTTCGTGGTCTATGAAGGACAGGGGGAGTTGGGGGCGACCGCCTTCCGGGTGGCCAACATGGGCGCGCTGGACCACGAGGATTTTGCTCGCTTCCTCGCCGCGCTCGAACGGGTGTTGGCGTGAGGCCGACGGCCGTCGTGCTGGCCGCGGGGGTGGGCCGCCGTTTCGGAGCGGCCGGCCAGAACCGCCCCAAGGCTCTCCTACAGGTGGGTGGGGAGGCCCTGTTGGCCCGGTTGATCCGGCAGTTGCGCGCGGCGGGCGTCCCGGAGATCGTCGTGGTCGCGGGCTATGGAATCGAGCAGATCGAGCAGGCCGTGGGGGGCGCACCCGATGTCCGGATCCTGCGGAATCCCGATTTCACGCGAGGAGCGATTCTCTCTTTGTACACGGCGCGCACGTGGTTGGACCGGTCGGTTCTGATCATGGACGCCGATGTCTTCGGACCCGACGAATTGATCGTCCGTCTGGTCCGTTCGCGCCACGAGAACTGCTTCCTGCTCGATCCGCGTTCGAAGGCCACGGGTGAAGAGCAGATGTTGACGGTGCAGCAGGGGCGGGTCGTCGACATCGCACGCCGGCCGCGTGGCGAATACGATCTCCTGGGCGAATCGGTCGGCTTCCTGAGGCTCGGGGCCGAAGCGGCCCGCTTGTTGGCCGAGCTCATCAGCGAGCGGGTCGATGCAGGCCAGATCGACCTGGAGCACGAGGAGGCCTACCCGACGCTGCTGGAACGCGTCGTCGTGGGTTACGAGCGGGTCGACGATCTTTCCTGGACCGAGATCGACTTCCCCGAGGATCTGCAGCGCGCGCGCCGGATGGCGGCTGGCGTCGAGTCTTGAGCCTTCGGCGCGCGAGGGTGGTCGGTGTCGCGGGCCTCTCCGCGGTGCTCCGGACCGGACCCTTGCGGGGCGAGGGTGCCGGGCCGGCGAGTGGCGAGCGGCTCGCGGTCGGTCGGTCGATCTAGTACCTACTTCTATTCCATGCTGGTCCTGCGCGGCGGCCCCGCCCTATCCGATTCGAGACGCCAGCGGACCCTTGCCCGGATTCGTCGGGACGTCCCCGATCTGCGATCACTCGAGGCTGCGTTCCTCCATTTCGTCGATCTCGACGGGACGCTCGACGCCGCCGCGCAAGCGGTGCTCGAACGTCTCTTGCGCTACGGGCCCTCCGCCCCCGATGACCTCCCGGACCCGCCGGGTCGTCTTCTCGTCGTCGTCCCCCGGATCGGCACGATCTCGCCGTGGTCCTCCAAGGCGACCGACATCGCGCGTTCCTGTGGGCTCACCGGGGTGCGTCGCCTCGAGCGGGGCATCGCCTACCGCCTTGCGGGATCGGGCGACGAAGCAGCGCTCGCCCTCGCGGTCGCTCCTCGTCTCCACGATCGCATGACCCAATCGGTTCTCACCGATCCGCAGGCCGCGGAGCAACTCTTTGCCGTCGCCGAGCCGCGCACCTTCGAGCGGGTGCCTTTGCTCGCGCGTGGCCGCGAGGCGCTCGTCGAGGCCAACGTGGTCCTCGGTCTCGCCCTCGCGGACGACGAGATCGATTACCTGGAGCGAAGTTTTCGCGACCTCGGTCGCGATCCGAGCGACGTCGAGCTGATGATGTTCGCGCAGGCGAATTCCGAGCACTGTCGGCACAAGATCTTCAACGCGAATTGGGTGATCGACGGTCGCGCGGAGGAGGGCTCGCTCTTCGCGATGATCCGAAACACGACCGCGTGCTCGCCCGCGGGGGTTCTCTCGGCCTACGTCGACAACGCTGCCGTCGCCGAGGGATTTCCGGCGCGCCGTTTCTTCCCCGCAGCGCAGGGGCGGCAATACACCGCCCACGACGAACCCACGCACTTCCTGATGAAGGTGGAGACCCACAACCATCCGACCGCCATTTCGCCGTTTCCGGGAGCCGCGACCGGCTCGGGTGGGGAGATCCGCGACGAGGGGGCGACGGGTCGGGGCGCCAAGCCAAAGGCGGGACTGACGGGCTTCTCGGTTTCGAACCTACGCATTCCAGGCGCCGAACAACCCTGGGAGAAGGATTTCGGTCGTCCCGCGCGCATCGCTTCGGCGCTCGACATCATGCTCGAGGGGCCGATCGGCGGCGCGGCGTTCAACAACGAGTTCGGCCGCCCCAACGTCTGTGGGTACTTCCGCACCTTCGAAGAGCGTGTACCCGGTCCCGACGGGCCCGAGGTGCGCGGGTACCACAAGCCGATCATGCTCGCCGGAGGGCTCGGCAACATCCGCGCCGCTGACGTTCACAAGGCCGACATTCCTGCGGGCTCCCCGTTGGTCGTGCTCGGTGGGCCGGCGTTGCGCATCGGGCTCGGTGGAGGCGCGGCCTCGTCGATGGCATCGGGTGCGAGCCACGAGGATCTCGATTTCGCATCGGTTCAGCGTGACAATCCCGAGATGCAGCGCCGTTGCCAGGAGGTGATCGACCGGTGCTGGGCGCTGGGAGAGGCCAATCCGATCCTCTCGGTCCACGATGTCGGCGCGGGCGGGCTTTCCAACGCGCTCCCCGAGATCGTGCACGGCAGCGGCCGGGGCGGTCGGTTCGAATTGCGGGACATCCCCAACGACGAGCCCGGCATGTCCCCTCTCGAGATTTGGTGCAACGAAGCACAGGAGCGTTACGTCGTCGCCGTTGCGCGTGATCGGCTGGAGGAGTTCGCCCGGATCTGTCGCCGTGAGCGGGCCCCCTTCGCCGTGCTGGGCGACGCCATCGAAGAGGACCATCTTCGCGTCGCGGATCGCCAATTCGACAACGCTCCGATCGACCTTCCGCTTTCGGTCCTGCTCGGCAAACCGCCGAAGATGCAGCGCGACGTCGCGCACCGTTCCTTCGAGCCGACACCGTTCACCACCGAAGGCATCGACGTGCGCGAGGCCGCGTTGCGCGTGCTCCGCCTGCCGACCGTCGGAGACAAGACCTTCCTGGTGACGATCGGCGATCGCACCGTCTCTGGGCAGATCGTCCGCGACCAGATGGTGGGTCCCTGGCAGGTGCCGGTTGCCGACGCCGCCGTGACGGTGGCGGATTTCGACGGCTATCGGGGCGAGGCGATGGCCCTTGGAGAGCGCACACCGGTCGCCCTCCTCGCGCCCGAAGCATCCGCCCGTCTTGCGGTGGGGGAAGCGATCACGAATCTCGTTTCCGTCGGAATCGATGGTTTGGCCGACGTGAAGCTCTCGGCCAACTGGATGGCGCCGGCCGGGCATCCGGGGGAAGACGCGGGTCTCTTCGACGCGGTCCGCGCGGTGGGCGTCGAACTTTGTCCGGCGCTGGGCATTGCGATCCCCGTGGGCAAGGACTCGATGTCCATGCGCACGGTATGGCGGGAAGGCAGCGAGGAGAAGAGCGTTACCTCTCCACTCTCGCTCATCGTCTCCGCGTTTGCGCGTGTCTCGGACGTGCGTCGCGCACTCACCCCACAGTTGAGGACCGACCGCGGTGAGACCGACCTTCTTTTGATCGATCTCGGCGGCGGACGGAATCGTCTCGGTGGATCGGCACTCGCGCAGGTCCACGGGACCGTCGGCGCCAGGCCTCCGGATGTGGACGACGCGGCGGTGTTGAAGACCTTCGCAGAGACTCTTTCCGAGCTCGTGCGCGCCGGCGATCTGATCGCCTACCACGATCGCTCGGATGGCGGTCTCCTGGCGACTCTGGTGGAGATGGCGTTTGCCGGTCGGATTGGACTCGACATCGAGCTCGAGGAGTCGGGTCCGGATCCCGTGGCGGCGCTCTTCGCCGAGGAACTCGGCGCCGTCGTGCAGGTCGCGCGCGCGGACCTCGATCGGGTGCGGGCGACGCTGGTCGACCGGGGACTCGGTGCGCTCTGTCGCCATCTGGGAACGCTGCGCGCCGATGATCGGATCGTCGTGCGCGCCGGAGAGACGGTGCTGCTCGACGAAGCACGCGTCGACCTGCGCGGCGCCTGGTCCGAGACGACACGCCGGATGCAGGCCTTGCGTGACGATCCCGCCGCGGCCGAGGAGGAACACGCGGCCCGCCTCGATCCCGACGCGCCAGGGCTGCACGCGCACGTCCCCTTCGACTTCGCTCGCCCGGCCGCTCTCGTCGGGACGCCTCCCCGGATGGCCATCCTGCGGGAACAGGGCGTGAACGGCCAGGTCGAAATGGCCGCGGCCTTCGATCGGGCGGGTTTTGCGGCGATCGACGTCCACATGAATGATTTGCGAGCGGGCGAGGTCTCGTTGCGCGATTTCAAGGGCCTCGTCGCGTGTGGTGGCTTCTCCTTCGGCGACGTGCTCGGCGCCGGCGAAGGGTGGGCCAAGTCCATTCTCTTCCAGGCGCGGCTTCGCGATGAATTTGCACACTTCTTTGCGCGCCCCGACACCTTCACGCTCGGTGTGTGCAATGGCTGCCAGGCCTTGTCAGCGCTGCGGGAGTTGATTCCCGGAGCCGAGCGTTGGCCGCGTTTCGTGCGCAATCGTTCCGAACAATTCGAGGCCCGGCTCTCCCTGATCCGTGTCGAGGAGAGCCCTTCGATCCTGCTGCGCGGCATGGCGGGAGCACGGTTGCCGATCGCGGTGGCGCACGGCGAGGGGCGTGCCGAATTTCCGTCCGACGACGCCCGCGCCGCCCTCGATCGGGACGGACTGGTGGCCGCTCGGTTCGTCGACGGCCACGGGGCCGTTACCGAGCTCTATCCCGCCAACCCCAATGGCTCCCCCGATGGCATCACCGGCCTCACCACGACCGACGGCCGAGCGACCATTCTCATGCCGCACCCCGAACGGGTCTTCCGTACCGTTCAGCATTCCTGGCACCCCGGCGTCTGGGGCGAGGACGCTCCCTGGATGCAGCTTTTCCGCAACGCCCGCCGCTGGCTCGACTAGTCGACCGACCGACCGGGAGCCCCAGGGCGGGAATGCCTCTTGCCGGCGGGTCCCTCGTATTCGATTGCGAAGAGGGTGACGTCGTCGTCGAAGGGGCGCGCTCCGGTAAAGCGCTGCACCGATTCGACGACATGGCCGCAAGCGGCGTCGAGGCTCTTGGCCCGGGTCGCGTGCAGAGTCCGATGAAGGGCACTCTCGCCGAAGAAATGACCCGCCGGGTCGCAGGCCTCGGGAATGCCATCGGTGAAGACGAAGACCCGGTCTCCCGCCCTCAGGTGGAGACGGCCTTCGTCGAAAGGCACGGCACCGCCGAGGCCGATGATGGTCCCCCCGCACTTCAAGGGCTCCAGGCGGCCGTCGCGGCGCACGACGACCGGGTGGGGATGCCCGGCAAGACTGTAGCGCAGCAGGCCCGTGGCGAGGTCGAGGAGGAGATAGGCGATGGTGAAATGGCGATCGAAACGGTCGATCGGGTAGTCCGCATCGAGCCGACGTAGGACGTCGGCCGGAGCGACGGCCTCGAGGCGATTGCTTCCGGGGCTGCGCTCTCGCGTCGCACCGCTGTCGGCAGAGAGACTCTGGGAGAGCGCGACCGTCATCATGGCCGCCGGAACTCCGTGGCCGGCGACGTCGATGACGTGGAAGGCGAACGCGTCACTGGTGAGCTCGTGGAAGGAGAAGAGGTCGCCACCGCTTCGCTGGCAGGGCCGATAGCGCCAGGCCGCGGTCACGCGGTCGGTCGTCGGTCCGCGCGCCGGGAGCAGGCTGCGCTGGATCGCCGCGGCGGCTTCGAGATCCTCGTCCAGGCGCCGCTGTTTCTCGTGCAGGTCCGCATTGGCTTCGCGGAGGGCCCGGGTGAGGCGGCGAAGCTTGAGCTGGCTCCGAACCCGCGCGAGCACTTCGTCCTTGTGGAAGGGCTTGGTGATGTAGTCGACGGCGCCCGATTCGAGCCCCCGGATCCGGGAGTTCGCGTCGGTGAGCCCAGAGAGGAAGAGAATCGGCACATCGGCGGTGGCCGGATTGCGCTGCAACGCGCGGGCGACTTCGTAGCCATCCAGACCCGGCATCCGCACGTCGAGAAGAATGAGGTCGGGCCGCCCTTCGCAGGCCAGCTCGAGGGCGCGCGCTCCATCCTCGGCCTCGAGGACGGTGTCGGCTTCGTTGGAGAGGATGCGGCGAAGGAGACGCAGGTTGAACGGGTTGTCGTCGGCGATCAGGATCCGCTCGGGGATTCCCCTCCCCGGGGCAGATCCGGTGATCGGTCGGCGCGGGCCTGTCGTGACGGCGTGCATCGCGTTTCGAGCAGGCGGTTGCCGGTCCGGAGGAGCCCGCTCCCTGGCGTTTGGGATATCGACCATCGGCCGGAATCCTTGAGGGGCGTGCCGTGGGGGTCCCGGGGCGCCGGGAGCGTCATCGCTCCGGGGCGACTCGCGACGCGGGCGCTGGTTCCGCTACAAAGAGGGTATGGAGCTTTCTTCCCTGACGGCCCTGTCGCCGATCGACGGACGGTATGCGCGCAAGACGGCTGCGCTGCGCGCCGTGGCCAGTGAGTTCGGGCTGATCCACAAGCGTGTCCTGGTCGAGGTCGCGTGGTTGCAGTGGTTGTCCTCGATCCCCGCGCTCGTGGAGGTGCCGCGTTTTTCGGACGAGGCGCGTGATCACCTCGATCGGATCGTCCAGGATTTCGGGGAGGACGATGCCCGTCGGGTGAAGGAGATCGAGTCCGAGACCAACCACGACGTGAAGGCTGTCGAATACTTCCTGAAGGAGAGGATCGCGGGCGTCGCGGAGTTGGAGAAGATCTCCGAGTTCCTCCATTTTGCCTGCACGTCCGAAGATGTGAACAACCTCGCCTACGGTTTGATCCTGCTCGAGGCGCGCCGCGACTGCCTGTTGCCGTCCGCCGATGCATTGATCACGGCGATCGAGGAACTGGCCCGGGAGCACGCCGACCGGCCGATGCTCTCCCGGACCCACGGGCAACCGGCCTCGCCGACGACGCTGGGCAAGGAGATGGCCAACGTCGCGGCGCGGCTTTCCCGGCAACGCGCGCAGATCGCCTCGGTCGAGATCCTGGGAAAGATCAACGGCGCCGTGGGCAACTACAACGCGCATCGGGTGGCCTATCCGGAAGTCGATTGGGAAGCGGTGGCGCAGGAGTTCGTCGTATCGCTCGGTCTGGCGTGGAACCCGTTTACGACGCAGATCGAACCCCACGACTGGATCGCCGAGCTCTTCGATGCCATCCGGCGATTCAACACCATCGTCCTGGATTTCGATCGGGACGTCTGGGGCTATATTTCGCTTGGCTACTTTCGTCAGAAGGTCGTGGCCGGCGAGGTCGGCTCCTCGACGATGCCCCACAAGGTCAACCCGATCGACTTCGAGAACTCCGAGGGGAATCTCGGCGTCGCCAATGCCCTGCTCGAACATCTGGCGCAGAAGTTGCCGGTCTCCCGATGGCAGCGGGACCTCACCGACTCGACCGTTCTTCGCAACGTCGGCGTGGCCGTGGCGTATTCCCTGATTTCCTACGAGTCGGCGCGTCGGGGGATCGGTCGGCTTGCTCTCGATCCGGAGCGACTGGCGCGCGATGTCGAAGAGGCGTGGGAAGTTCTCGCGGAACCGATCCAGACCGTCATGCGCCGCTATGGCGTGGACCGGCCCTACGAGCGCTTGAAGGAACTCACGCGCGGCAAGCGCATCGATGCCGAGGCGCTCACCGCATTCGTGGAAGGGCTACCACTTCCCCCGGAGGCGAAGCGGCAACTCCTGGATCTGCGACCCGCGACCTACCTGGGCAACGCGTCCGAGCAAGCGCGCCGGATCGGCGAGCAAGCGCGCCGGATCGGCGAGCGAGCGCGCCCAACCGGCGGCCCGCCTACCGAGGGCGATTGAGCGGGGCCCGGATTGCCGTTTCTTGCACCGCTCTCCGACGAGCAGCGCACGACCTTCGTCGTCATCTCCCTCCCGCTGCGGGTGTTGCGTCGCCTGGTCGGCGCCTTGGGTACCGCTCCCAAGGGAACGCGACTCGATAAACTTTCGGTCTGGGACCTGGCCTGGACGCTGGTCGACTTCTACGGATCCGACCCGCAGGTTTCGGCAGAGGTCGACCGCGCACTTCTGCGGGAAATCGGAGAATCGCCGTTGGCGCCCGGCGTGGTGAACGAACCGGCGGCGCGCGCTCTGGCCGACCTCGTGCTTCGAGCGCCGGATCCCCTGCGGGATTTTGCCTGGGCCATTCTCTCTTCGGGTCCCGAAGGGGTTGGCCCGCTTGCCGCGGAGGCCGTCGAGGCCATCGTGACGGAATTCGACGAGGCCGAGGTTCAGGCCCGGGAGCGCGAGGCGGACGCGGCCCCCGCTGGGCCCGAGGCGGCCGCGCCCGATCCCGAGGAGATCGACCGTCGGATCGAACGCGAGACCCGGGATGCGAAGCGGGGTCGCGAGCGGGCCCTCAAGCGGGCGGATGACATGAAGGCCCGGGTCTCCGAACTCGAGACCGCTCTGGCCGAGGCGCACCGTGTTCTGAAGACCGAGCGCGCCGTCCACGCCGAAGCCGACGTGGAACGGGAGCGTCTGGTCGAGGAGCGCGAGCGTCTGCGCCACCGTCTACAGGAGGGCACGGCCGGGGAGGTCGCGCGCCTCGCGCGGGCTCTCGAGGACGAGCGCCGCCAGGGGCGCTCTCTCGCCGATGCTCTGGAGCAAGCACGGCAGGAGGGCGTGAAGCTCTTGGAGGAACTGCGCGAGTGGCGCGCGAAAACTCCCGCGAGCCCGGTGGCAGAATCGGGCCGGACGGAGCGCGCCGACCCGGCGACGTTCAGCCTCCCGGTCTTCACGGCCGAATTCTACGACTCGATCAAGGCCTGGGACCGCAAGATCCTGCGGATCGCCTTCGAGAAGGTCGTCCGTCTCGCCGAGGACTGGCGGCACCCGAGCCTACGCGCCATTCCGCTCGAGGGTCTTCCCGGCCATTACCGGATCCGGATCGCATCGGATGTGCGGTTGATCTATCGGGTGCCCGAAGGGGGCCGCCTGGAGATCCTCTCGTTGATCGATCGGGAGGATCTCACCCGGTATATCCGGACGGCGAAGTAGGGGAGCGAAGAACGCATGGCCGATCGCATCGTCGTCCGCGGAGCGCGAGAGCACAACCTGGCCGATATCGACGTCATCATCCCCCGGGATGAGCTGGTCGTGATCACCGGCCTGTCGGGTTCGGGAAAATCCTCCCTCGCCTTCGATACGATCTATGCCGAAGGGCAACGGCGCTACGTGGAGTCGCTCTCTGCCTATGCGCGCCAATTTCTCGAGCAGATGCAGAAGCCCGAGGTCGACTCGATCGACGGTCTCTCGCCTTCCATCTCGATCGAACAGAAGACGACTTCGCGCAATCCACGCTCGACGGTTGGAACCGTCACCGAGATCTACGATTATCTCCGTCTCCTCTACGCTCGCGTCGGGACGCCGCATTGCCATCGTTGCGATCGCCCGATCACATCCCAGACGGTTTCGCAGATCGTCGATCGCGTAGCGTCGTTCGACGCGGGCACACGGCTCGACGTCATGGCGCCGATCGTGCGTGATCGCAAGGGAGAGTACAAAAAGGAGCTGCTCGATCTGCGTCGGGCGGGGTTCGCCCGGGTGCGCGTCGATGGGGAGCTGCGGGACCTGGGCGAGGACATCGTTCTCAAGAAGACGCTCAAGCACTCGATCGACGTGGTGGTCGATCGTCTCGTGGTCAAGCCGGGCGTGGAAAAGCGTCTCGCCGACTCGTTGGAGACCGCCTTCCGGTACGGCGGCGACCTGGTGCGGGTCGAAACCCGCGAGAGTCGCGACGGCCCTGCACGCGAACACCTCTTCTCGCAGACGCTCGCCTGTCCTGACTGCGGCGTTTCCTATCCCGAGATCGCGCCGCGTCTCTTCTCGTTCAATAGCCCGCACGGCGCGTGTGAGCGTTGCAATGGTCTCGGACTGCGACGGGTCTTCGATCCCGAGAAGGTGATCCCTGATCCCTCTCTCTCGATCGACGGTGGTGCGGTGGCGCCGTGGGGACGACGTTTGGATGCCGTGCGCCCCCTGCTCCGCGCGCTCTCCCGGCACTTCTCCTTCGACCTCGACACGCCGTGGGACGAACTCCCCGCTCCGGCCCGCCAGGCGCTTCTGCACGGCACGGGTCGGGATCGCATCGAGAGGGTGGCGGCGCGGGGCCGCAAGGTCGCCCGGCCGTTCGAGGGCATCCTCGCCCTTCTGGAAAAACGCTACCACGAGACCGAGTCTCCCGCGCGACGCGAGGAACTCGAGTCGTACCAGAGCGCTCTGGCCTGTGAGGAGTGCGGTGGCAGCCGACTGCGGCCGCAAGCGCAGTACATCCGTCTCGGCGGGCGTTCGATCAGTGAACTGACTTCGCTTTCGATCGACGAGGCACACGCCTTCTTCGAGAATCTCGACCTCGCACCACAGCAGCGCGTCGTCGCCCGCTTGATCTTGAAGGAAATCGTCGAGCGGCTGGGCTTCCTGCGGGATGTCGGGCTCACCTACCTCACCCTCGACCGGACGGCGGGCAGCCTCTCCGGCGGCGAGGGGCAGCGGATTCGTCTGGCCACGCAGATCGGCTCTTCCCTGGTCGGAGTCGTCTATGTACTCGACGAGCCATCCATTGGCCTGCACCAGCGCGACAACGAGCGTCTGTTGCGGACGCTCGAACGCCTGCGTGACCTGGGCAACTCGGTCCTCGTGGTCGAGCACGATCGGGACACGATGCTCGACGCCGACCACGTCATCGATCTGGGGCCGGGTGCCGGTCGTCTCGGGGGCCGCATCGTCGCCCAGGGAACGCCCGCGGAGGTATGTCGGGTCGAGGAGTCCCTCACCGGCGGTTATCTCGCGGGTCGTCTCCAGATCCCGGTTCCCGAGGAGCGGCTCGCGGGCAATGGCCGAGCGCTGAAGATCCGTGGAGCCCGGCACAACAACCTCAAGAACGTGGACGTGGAGATTCCTCTGGGAACGATGACTTGTGTGACCGGAGTCTCGGGTTCGGGGAAATCCTCGCTGGTCGTCGACACGATCTGGAAGACGCTTGCGCGCCAACTCTACCGGGCCAAGGATCCCCCGGGAGAGTGTGATGCCATCGAGGGTTGGGAACGGCTCGACAAGGTCGTCGACATCGACCAGGCGCCGATCGGACGGACGCCCCGCTCGAATCCCGCAACGTATACCGGCCTCTTCGCGCCCATTCGCGATCTCTTCGCGCAGCTGCCCGAGGCCCGCGTGCGCGGATACGAGGCGGGACGCTTCTCCTTCAACGTGAAGGGCGGACGCTGCGAGGCGTGTACGGGGGACGGGCTCCTCAAGATCGAGATGCATTTTCTTCCCGATGTCTACGTGACCTGCGAGGTGTGTGGCGGGCGTCGGTACAATCGCGAGACGCTCGAGGTGCTCTACAAGGGGAGGTCGATCGCCGATGTTCTCGAGATGACCGTGGCCGAGGCCGTGGAGTTCCTCGCAGCGGTCCCCGCCTGTCGATCCCGTCTGGAGACGCTTCGGGATGTGGGC
>JAPOLW010000420.1 GCA_029976905.1 bacterium
GTCGTCGGCCGGCGAGACGCCTATCGGGAGTTCCTCGACGTCGTCAAGCAGAAGCTCCTCTCGCTGGGATTCGAGGAGATGTCCGGCTCACTCGTCGAGACCGAATTCTGGGACATGGATGCGCTCTTCTTGCCCCAATTCCATCCCGCCCGGGAGATCCACGACGTCTACTTCGTCGAGGACGGTCGCGGCGGGTACGCCTCCCAGCAGGGTGAGGACGAGGCCGAGCGCGCCTCGGTCACGTCGGTCGCGCGCGAGCATGAAGGGGAGGGTGTCTCGGGCTCGCGCGGCTGGGGCTACGAATTCGACCACGTTCGGACGCGACGACTCGTTCTGCGGTCCCAGGGGACGGTGCTGTCGGCCCGGTGGCTGGCCCGCGGCGATCTCCAGATTCCGGGAAAGTACTTCGGGATGGCACGTTGCTTCCGCTACGACACGGTAGATTCGACCCACGCTCCGGATTTCTTCCAGGTCGAAGGGATCGTTGCGTCGGAACAGACCAGCTTTCGACATCTTCTGGGGCTGCTCGAACTCTTCGCGGTCGAGATTGCGGGGGCCAAGGAGATCCGCTTCGTTCCCGCCTACTTCCCCTTCACCGAGCCATCGGTCGAGATCCATGTCGAGCACCCCGACATCGGATGGATGGAATTGGGCGGGGCGGGCATCTTCCGCCCCGAAGTCACCCACCCGCACGGCGTCGAGGTGCCGGTGATTGCCTGGGGGCTGGGACTCGACCGCATGGCCATGATCGCACTTGGCATCAAGGACATCCGCGAGCTCTTCACGAACAACATCCCCAGCGGCCTGCAATCCATTCGTGAGCGAGGAGCCTTCTGATGCCGACCATCGACGTGAGTCTCTCGGACCTTTGCGCCCTGCTCGGCACGAAGATGGACGTAGCCGAGGTCGATCGGCGTCTCGAGATGGTCAAGGGCGAACTCAAGCGGGGCGAGACTCCCGAAGAGTTGCGCGTGGAGCTCCAGGACACCAATCGCCCCGATCTGTGGTGCATCGAGGGGATCGCCCGGCAAATCCGCTTCGGTCTCGAGGAGCCGTGTGGATGGCGCGAAGAATACGGCTTCTACGAGCGCCACGCCGCGTTGGCCGGCCGCATCGAAGTGGACGCCTCGGTCGAAACCATTCGGCCCTATGTCGCTGGTTTCCTCGCGCGCGGTTGGACCGTCGACGACGCGGGGCTCCGCGCCTTCATCCAGGCTCAGGAAACCCTTTCCCGAAATTACGGCCGCAAGCGCGCCACCATCGCCATCGGCATCTACGATGGTGCCGGAGTCGAATTTCCGGTCTCCTATCGGGCGGTCCCGCTCGCGGACCGGGATCACGCGTTCGTCCCGCTTCCTCCCGCCGGGGAGAGGCCGCCGGAGGTTCCGGCTACGCGCTGGGAGGAAGCGTGGACGCCTGCCGAGATCCTGCAGGACCACCCGACCGGCCGCGAGTATCGATCGGCCTTGCCAGGTGATCGCGCGCCGCTGCTGATCGATGCCCGGGGGGAGGTGCTCTCCTTCCCGCCGATCATCAATTCCGCATCTCTTGGGCGGGTCGTGGAGGGAATGAGCCAACTCTTCGTCGAGGTGACCGGAACCACGCTCGATCAAGTCCTGCTCGCGACGAACATCCTGGCGGCGAATATGCGCGATCGCGGGGCGGAGATCCTTCCGGTCGCAACGCGCTACCCCTTCGACACGCCTCGTGGTCGGGACGTGATCGCGCCCCATCCCCTGCCCGAAAAACGGGTCCTGGCGCTCCCGCTCGAGCGCTTTCGGGGCTTGTTGGGCGAGCCCTTCCTGGCCGAGGGCGAGGTCGTCTCGGTTCTGCAGCGGTACGGGCTCGACGTGCGATCCGAGAGTGATCTTCTGCGCGTCGAGGCTCCCCCCTATCGGGCAGACTATCTGCACGAGGTCGACGCGGTAGAGGATTATGCGATCAGTCGCGGGTATTCGAGCTTTACGACCCGCATGCCGGAGGAATTCACGGTCGGACGACTCTCGGAGATGACCGGATTCGTCGATCGAGCGCGTGATCGGATGATCGGATACGGCTTTGAGGAGGCGATCAACAACATCCTGACGGCGCCTCGACTGGTGCGCGCGGCGATGAACGTCCCCGCCGACTTTGCCGGAGTCGCCGGTCTGCACGGTGGTCCTCTCGTGCAAATCGCAAATGTGATGAACGAGAACTACGCTTGCGTCCGGGACTGGATCCTTCCTTCTCTGCTGGAGATCGAGAGCCACAGTGCCGGCGCGGTCTATCCCCACTACATCTTCGAGGCGGGAGAGGTTGCCGTCGCCGACGAGGCGGCGCCGCTGCGGTCGCGCACCGACCAGCGCGTTGGCGCGCTGGTCGCGCACGAGAAGGCGAGCTTCACCGAGGCCCAGGGGTTTCTCGGCCTTCTGCTGACCCACCTCGGCTGCACGCAGGCGACCCTGGAGCCGTGTGACCACCCGAGTTTCCTGCCCGGGCGTGTGGCCGTCGTCCGTCTGCCCGGCCGTCGCGAGGCCGTCGGCCTTCTCGGGGAGGTCCACCCCGAGGTGCTGGCCGGGGAGGAAGGATTCGGTGTCCGCGTGCCCTGCGCGGCGTTCGAGCTGTCGCTCTCCGCGTGCGCGGCCGGGTAGGGCGCCGATCCCTCCTCTTGCCCGGGTGCGGCTCCCAACCGAGCGCCGGGGCCGGAGAGGTTACGCTCCCTCGATGGTCACCGAGGTGGGGCGGATCTCCTTCTGGTTCAGGTGTCGCGTCTCTCCTTCGATGTGGATCGAGCCCTCGGCGCGGATGTCTTCCGATGAAGCACCGATGCGAAGCTGAATCTCGCCCGGCTCGACCACGAAGCTCATCGAGCGATCGAAGAAGGCGAGTTGGCTCGGGTCGAGCCCGAAGCGCACCCGGCGCTTCTCGCCCGGTTCGAGGGGAACACGGGCGAACCCCACCAATTGGGCAACGGGTCGGGTGACACTGGCGATTGGATCGGATGCGTAGAGCTGAACGACTTCGTCGGCCGCGCATGCTCCGACGTTGCGGACCACGACCGAGAGGTCGATCGTCTCGTCCGGGGCGAGGGTCGCCGCTCCGAGCTGGAAATCTTCGTAGACGAATTGCGTGTACGAGAGGCCGTGCCCGAAAGGGAAGAGCGGCGTGGCGGCTTCATCGGAGTAGTCCGGTCGGAAGCCGATCACGTCGGACGTGCTCCATTTGCGATTGTAGTACAGGGGGACCTGTCCGACGTGGCGGGGTAGGGTCACCGGAAGTCGTCCCGAGGGAGCGACCAGACCGAACAGGATGTCGGCGACCGCCTGCCCGCCCTCTTCACCGGGAATCCAGCACTCGAGAACGGCGGGAACACCGGCAACGAGATCGGGCAGGGCGAAGGCGCGTCCGTTGATGAGAGCGACGATGGTGGGCGTCCCGGTGCGCGCGACTTCCTCCACCAGACGGCTCTGGAGTCCGGTGAGGGAGAGATGGGCGGCATCGCGAAATTCACCACTCGTGCAGCCGTCCACCAGCCCCGAGCGTCCCCCGACGAAAACGATGGCGACGTCTGCTTCGCGCGCTGCCGTGACCGCCTCGGCGATGCCGGAGTCGTCTTCAGAGAGAATTCCGCAGCCCCGGGCGTAGAGGATTTCGGCCCCCGGGGCGGTCGCGCGGATTCCGTCGAGTGGCGTGACCGTCGGTGGAAAGTAGGGGCCGGGCTCGAAAGCGACCTCGTCGGGTCGGGGCAGGATCGTTTCGCCCTGGTTTGCCGCAGAGCGATAGATCATCTCGAGGTGGGCCGGATAGTGGTAGTCGCCCTGAAGGACCCGCGGGTCGTGCGCGCAGGGTCCGAGGACTGCGATGCGCGCAAGGGAGGGAGAGAGGGGTAGCGTATCGCCTTCGTTCTTCAGGAGCACGACGGATTTGCGGGCGAGGTCGCGCGCAAGGGTGCGCGCCTCGGGGGTCTGATACGCCGCCGGCGCACGTTCGGTGGCTCGGCGGGAGCCGTCGGCGCCGACCTGGCCGCGCCCACGTCGAAGCGTGTCAGCATC
>JAPOLW010000421.1 GCA_029976905.1 bacterium
GCCTCCACCTAGCAAGCGTTTGCGGGTGCATGCCCCAACGCTTGGCCAACTGGTAGGTGTCTAGAAACTGTGAGTTGTCCATTCATCGAAGAAGTCATCGACCGTGGGCGCACCTCCGTGCGCGACGGACTCGCACGGACCCCTGGCCGACACCCCGCGCTCTCGGCCCTCCCCGGGCCCAAAGAGGCGGAGGTCGACACGGTCCTGCTCCAATTGCACGACCTCATCCATGCCCGGGCGAGCGAGCGCGAACAGATCCAACAGATCAACGCCTTCGCCGTCGAAGCCCTGGGCTGCGATTTCAGCAGCACGTTCCTCTTCGACCCCGACCGCGAGGTCTATCACCTCGCCGGAAACATCGGGGCCTCCGAGCACGTGCAACGGGAATTTCCGCACGTCGAATTCCCCAAGGGCAGCATTCCGATCCTCGACGTTCTCGAACCCGGACGCGTCATCGAGATTGCCGACGCCGAGAAGCAAGACCTCTTTCCGGTCGTGCTTCTCAAGAGCCTCCATGTGAGTTCGCTCCTGTGCGTAGCCATCGATGGCCGCGACGGCGTGGTCGGAGCGCTGACCTACGGCTATCGCACCCAGACCGGTGCGTTCACGTCACGACAGAAGAGGCTGGCCACCGGCATCGCCCGCATCGGGGCTCGCATCATCGACAACGCGCGTCTGGTCGAAAGCTACCGGCGCGCCAGCCAGATCAAATCCGAGTTCCTCGCCACGCTGAGCCACGAACTCCGCACACCCGTCAACGTCATCCTCGGCATGTCCGAGATGCTTCTGGACGAAGGCCTCGAGGAGCCCCTGGCGGACTTCGCACGCACCATCGATCGGCAGGGACAGACGCTGGCGAGCATGATCAACGATCTACTCGATCTCTCGGCCATCGAAGCGAATCGGATTTCCCTGGAGCACGAACCGTTCGACCCACGCACCGTGCTCGAGCAGACGATCAACGCCTGGGCGGAGACGGCGCGCACCAAGAATCTGTCGCTTTCGGCGCAGGTCGACGGCCCCTTGCCCCGGTCGGTCGTGGGAGACGCGCGACGCGCGGGGCAGATTCTCTCCAACCTGATCGGCAACGCACTCAAGTTCACCGAGGAGGGTTCGGTCGAGGTGCTTCTGCGGGAGGTCGCGAACGAGGACGGCACCTCGCTGCTCGAATTCACCGTGCAGGATACAGGCATCGGGATCTCGCCCGAGGGCCAGGAGCGTCTCTTCGAAGCGTTCACCCGCGTCCACGCCGAGTCGCATCGCCACTACGGCGGCACCGGCCTCGGCCTCGCCATCTGCAAACGCTTGACCGCTCTGTTCCACGGAGAGATCGCGGTCGAAAGCGAGGTCGGCCGCGGCAGCAAATTCCGCTTCACCGTGCGCATGGATCACCCGACCGCCGACGGGACCCACGACCACGACGGCCGCGGCGGACCGCTGCAACCCCAGATCTCGGCAGCCACGATCCACCGAAGCGTGTAGGCGCCGGGCACCGACGCCCGGGCCGGATGGATCGTGGCCGGGTCTCCGCGCCGGGGGCACGGCCACAAGCCCCGAACCATCGCACGAGGCGACGGGCACGACCGGTCGTAGGTCGGATTCGTTCGCATCCCGTTGCCGGATCGGGTACCAATCGGCGCCGGGGCCGGATGCGGTCGGTCCCGCCCGGACACGTGCGAGCGCTCGTGCACCCAAAGCAGGCCGTTGGCGTCGGCGGAACGAACGGCGAGCGACACGTCGTAGGGTCGCTCCTGCTCTGCGCCCTCCTGATCGCCACGACGCCAGCCCTCGCCGGGAGCGCCGTCTCGGCCCCGCGCATCGGTGGTCGCCTCGACGCCTACGGCGTCGTCGCGGTCGACGGCCCGAGCCCGAGCCAACGACCGCTGGCGCGCCTGGATCTCTCGGTCGAGCAGAACCTCAGCCGCAAGGTGAGCTGGTTCCTGTCGCTGACCGGGCGCTGGGGCGGCCCCCCGCGGGGCGCCGACGCCGGCGCGTTCGCCCTCGATCGCTCCTTCCAGAACTTCTCGCCATCGCTCGAGTTCGGCGAGAGCTATCTCGACTACCGCGGCGACCGGGTGGACCTTCGCCTCGGTCTGCAGAAATTCTTCTGGGGACAGCTGGATTCGATCCAACCCAACGACCTCCTCTCTCCACGCGAGTACGAGGATCCGTTCCTGACCGACGCGGCGGACGCCAAGATCGCCGTCCCAGCACTCTCGGCCACGTGGTACCCCGAGGTCCCCGAAGCCGCCCGGCGTTGGCTCGACGAGCCGGCGCTCACCGCCGTGTGGCAACCCATCGTCGTGCCGTGGCGTTTCCCGCTCCTGGGGGAGCGATGGTACCCGCCGACGGGAACCGCCGCGCCCTTCCTGGACGTCTCCGCAGGCCAACTACCGGGGTGCCCGTGTCGCGTCGCGATCGAGCAGGAGACGGTGAACGCCGCCGCCCCGGCGCGCCGCTTCGACGACGGAAACATCGCTCTGCGATTCGCCGCGCGACTGTGGGACGTCGACTGGAGTCTGATGTTCTGGAACGGCTACGACACGCAGCCCGCCTTCGACGTGCCCATCCGCCTGCAACTCGCACCCGGAGGTCCGGGCGAGCCGGCCTCCGGGGTCGCGCAGACGCAGATCCGCCCCGCCTACCGCCGCTTCCAGGCCATCGGCACGGATTTCGCCTTCGCCGCCGGCCGCTTCACCGTGCGCGGCGAAGCGAATTGGCGATGGCGCAAGCCCTATTCCATGGACCTCTCCGACGTCGCCGACCGCGTGCTGGCCGACCCCGCCCGACGCGACGCCCTGGTCGCCGGCCAGACCATCGTCGAGCCGGCCTACGTGCAACGGGACTCTCTCGCCTGGGGACTCGGCGTCGACACGGTCGTCGAAGGCGCACTCGCGATCTTCGAGGTCTACCAGCTGGTACTGCCCGACAACGACACGCCGCTGCTGATCCAGAACGTCGACACCCGGCTCGCCGCCAACGTCTCGCGCGGATTCCTGCGCGAGCGCCTCGAGGTGGAACTCATCGCGATCTGGGGCATCGAGTCGGCCTATGAGCTGGTGCGCGGCACGATCCGCTACGATCTGATGGATCGGCTCGAGCTCCGGGTGGGTGCCCTCGGCATCTGGGGACGGGAACGCTCGCTCGTCGGCCAGTTCCGGCGCAACAGCGAACTCTTCGGCGGCGTGCGATACCACTTCTGACCGCCGGGGCCACGGGCCTGGAGCACCGGACCCGAACGAAACGAATCGAAGGATGCAGAAAACCATGAAGGCAGTCGTCACGACCGGCGTCGGCGGCTTCGAGAAATTGGACTACTGCGACGTGCCGGTCCCCCGCGCCGAGGCCGGCGAGGCGCTGCTGCAGGTGCTCGCCGCCGGAGTGAACAATACCGAGATCAACACGCGTGTCGGCTGGTATTCCCAATCCGTCTCGGGTGCGACGGCCGACGCGCTGGCCCCGCCCGAGGATACCTCGCGCGCCGACGGCGGCTGGAACGAGAAGACACCGTTCCCCTTCATCCAGGGAACGGACTGTTGTGGCGTCGTCACCGAGGTGGCCGACCCGACGGATTCCTCATTGATCAGCAAACGCGTCCTGGTCCGTCCGTGCATGCGACCGCATGGATTCGACTCGATGCTCAACGTGTGGATGGGTTCAGACTTCGACGGCGCTTTCGCGCAATTCGTGAAGGTCCCCGCACGCGAAGTGTTTCCGATCACCTCGTCGTGGACTGATGCCGAGCTTGGATCATTGCCCTGCAGTTACGGTTCGGGCGAGAACATGGTGCATCGCGCCAAAGTGCAACCAGGCGACCACGTCCTCGTGGCCGGTGCGTCCGGCGGAGTTGGCTCGGCTGTCGTCCAACTCGCAAAGATCCGTGGTGCACGAGTCACCGCGATTGCGGGGACGTCCAAGATGGACCAGGTTCGGGCACTCGGCGCGGATCACGTCGTCAGCAGGGACTGTGATCTGGTTGCCTAACTTGGTGCCGAATCGGTCGACGTCGTCATCGACAACGTCGGTG
>JAPOLW010000422.1 GCA_029976905.1 bacterium
ACGTAGGCTGTCGAGAAAGGCGTCGAAAGCAATGGGATGCCCCCGCTCGGTGAGCGCCTCGTGCTGGTGCAGGAGCGTCGACGGCACGGGCCGTCCGTCGATCTCGGCCCGCGGCAAGCGGGTGAAGTGCAGATCCACCAGGGTATCGAAGAGGTCGAAGACGACGGCGCGGACGGGAGTCATGGTTCGATCACGATCTTGCCATGGGCACGCCGCTCCGCGACCCTCGCAAGGGCCTCGGCGGCTCGCTCCAACGGATAGCGGGCGCCGACGTAGGGCCGCAGACGTCCGGTGGCCAGGTGCTCGCGCAACTCCCGACGGTTGCGCGCCGCGGCGTCGCACTCGTGCGTCAGAAAGGAGGCGATCTCGTAGCCCTTGACCACGAGGCCCTTGAGCAGAACGAGATTGAGAGCGATGCGTGGAATGTCCCCCGAGGCGAAACCGACGACCACGAAGCGGCCCCCGTATCGGGTGGCACGGAGCGCTTCCTCGGCAAAGCGTCCCCCCACCGGGTCGATCACGGCATCGGCGCCTCCAGCCGTGAGTTCCTTCAGCCGTTCCTTCAGAGGCTCGACCCCGTAGACGACGCCGTCGTCGGCGCCGAGGCTCCGGGCCACGGCGAGCTTGGGCTCGCTCGACACGCACGCCACCACCCGGGCTCCGAGCTGCTTGCCGATTTGCACGGCCGCCGAGCCCACCCCACCCGCGGCGCCAAGGACGACGAGGGTCTGGCCAGCTTCGAGAGCCGCCGTCGTGCGGACGGCATCGTACGCCGTTGCGTAGACCGTCGGGAAGGCGGCGGCCTCCCCGGGATCGACACCCGCCGGCACTTCCTGGAGCCCGGCCGCCGGCGCGACGACTTCCTCGGCGTACGCGCCGGTGAAGACACTGCCGTAGACGGCGACCCCGATCGCCGGTTCGCGGACGCCCGGCCCCTGTTCGACGACGGTCCCGGCGAAATCACTCCCGGGGGTGAACGGCGGCGGTACCGGAATCTGGTACCGGTTGGCGACCAACAACGCGTCGGGGAAATTCACCGAGGCAGCCGCAACCCGGATCCGGACCTCTCCCGGGCCCGGCCGGGGCGTCGGCAGATCCTCGACGCAAAGGCTTCGCGGCGGCCCGTAGGCGTGGCAGCGTGCGGCTCTCATCGATTCCGCCCTCCATCACTCTCCCGACGCGGCAGGGAAGGGACGGTGGCCCGGGGCGCGCGAATGCGGATCGGCATGCATCGACTTCCTATCATACCTCGGATCGCGTCGACGGCGGCTTGCTGGGCTCCCTCCGTGGGGTTGTAATCGTGGGGTGATCGTCGCTCCGGGCAACGAGGGTCTCCTGGCCACGCCGACAGGCGTCGAGCCGGCCGGCCGGGACGCCATCTTGGTTTTCATCGCCGCCGCCCTGCTCGCGGCCTGCACGACCACGATGGCGCCGCCCCCCCCGACTCCGGAGGTGCGTGCCGAACGGGAGCGCCAATACGAAGCAGCGGCCGCCCGGCTGCTCGCCCACATGGAGCGGGTCTCCCGTGTGGGCGCGCGCATGACGGTGACGGCTGCACCCCTGTGTGGGGACGAGATCAAGCCCTTTGTCGGCCTGCTGTCGACCAGCCGGACGAGTCTGGCGCGGCAGTTCGGTTCCCACCGCGCGTGGCTCGACGCGAGCAAGGCACTGCGCGAAGCCTGGCAAATCGACGGAGCGCCGGAGGTCCTCGCCGTACTTCCGGACTCCCCCGCTGCGAAGGCCGGGCTGCGCGCGGGAGATCACGTCGTCGACATGGGCGCCGAGAACGAGCGCGCCGACGCGCCCCTGTGGATCGAGGTCGAGCGCAGCGGCCGTCATCTTCGTGCCCGGATTCCCTACGTCGCGGAATGCGACTACGGTGTCGCGGCGACGGTGGGCGACCACGTGAACGCACACGTCGATGGACCGACGATCATCATCTCGACGGGCCTCCTCCGCTTCGCGGAGAGCGACGACGAACTCGCATTCGTGATCGGCCACGAACTCGCCCACCGCATTCTCGGGCACCGCCGTGCCCGCATTCGCGGACGCGAGCGAACCGCCGACCAGCTCGGGGTTCAACTGGCCGCCCGGGCGGGCTACGACCCGACGGCCGCCATCCGCTTCGTCCGCCGACTCGCGGCCGAGCACCCCGAGCTCATCAGCGAGAAGGCTTCCCCTGCCCACCCCGGCACGGCCCACCGGGTCGCCGCACTGGAGCAGACCATCGCCGAAATGCGCTTCTACGAGCGCCGATCGACCAGCGAGGCCCCGGCACGCCCCGACGAGACCGCGCCAGCCCCCCCACCGGGGCGCTCTGACGACTCCCCGGAACGGGCACCCGCCGGAGAGCCGGCCGCCCACTCGACGAAGATCGGCGACGACCAGGCACGTTCGCCGACCGGCGCCAGACAATCGTCGATCTCGCCCCCGTCCATGCCGCCGCCGGAGCAGAGTTCCCCCCGGACGCAGCGGCCGTCTGCGTCGCGCTCGCAGCTCAGCGGATCTCCATTCACGGCGGCCGTCGGCTCCTGGATGGCACGGGCGTAGTAGACCGCCTCCCGACGCGCGGCGGGAAACTCCGGATCTTCGAACGTGACCCGGCAGCCGTTGGGATCGGGCGGGCAGGCGAAGGTCCGCCATGGATCCTCGATTCGATCGCCCAGCGGCTCGTCGGCCCGGATCTGTGGCCGGATCCGGACGATCTCCACACGCTCGATCGCGCGGCGTTCGCCACCCGGATTGTAACACTCGTCCAGGCAGAGCCGTCGCAGACGCTCGGGGCCGAGTCGCTCGGTCACCTCGGCCGGACAGCCCGGCTGCTGTTCGAAGGCACCGACGGCGCGGACCTCGAAGCGCGGAACACCCCCGATCCGTGCCTCGCCTCCCATCGGAACGCGCTCGCCATCGGGCTCGAGGAGATCGAACCACAGCAGGATGCGATCTCCGGAGGTGCCGTAGACCTCCCGCCGTTGCAACGCCTCGAAGATCGCCCCCCGATTGCGGGCGGCCGCGTGCACGGCGACGAGCCCCCCGGTGTAGTAGAAGGATGGCGCGCGCGCATCACGCCAGTCACCGCCCAACGGCGTGCCGTCGGTCATCGAAAGGCGCCCGAATTCCTTGTACCCCGACCCGGCACGGGCGCGGTGGTTGTCACTGGAGGCCAGGAATCCAAACCGGAAGCGCCGCGGGCCGTCCTCCTCGAAGGCTCCCAGCGAAAGCGCGTACTGGGCACTCCCTCGCGGGCGATAGTCGAAGGCCGGCAGGAAGGCGCCTCGCAACTGGCCGCAATCGCCAAAATCCTCGATCGTACTTCCCAGAACGGCTCCCGTCGGACTCTGAAAGCGTCCAATTCCGGCCCCGCGCATACGCGCCGCGTCTACCTGATACGCGCACTCCCCGCTGTTGGGATCGACACACCGAGCGCGCACGATCTCGCCCGCGCGCCAGCAGCACGGCTCGAAATCCGCCGTCGGCTCCGGGCACACCACCCGGGTCTCCTCGTCGACGAAGGCGCGCTGAAGCGTGGAGAAGACCTCGGAGTTCCCATGGCCCGAGTAGACCTCGATCAGACGTTGCCGGTCGGAGTCGTGCAGGCCACGGCCGAGTTGGTTGGCGAGATCGATCCCTTCCGGGTTCGTGATGCCCCATGCCAGACCGTGGGGAATGACGAGGGCCGGAAAGTCCCATTGGTCGAGCTTCTCGAAGAGGACGTCGGGAGTCTCGGCGCGTTCGAAGCAGTCGGCGGGGAGAGCGCGAACATCGATCCCCGATGCGCAGACGTCGCCCGCGAAACCGTCGAGGACCGACCGGTGGAGATCGGCATATTGGTCCCAGCGCTCGACATCCGCAAGGGAAAAGCCGAGGCCCACCGCGGCCCACACCTGATTGCCCATGCGGCCCGACGCGATCGGTCGCGCGGGAACCTCGTCCTCGGCAGTGCCCAGCAGGACGACATTCTTGTGCCCGTAATGCCCTTGCGGGACCAGGCCGCCTTGCGACCATTCCCAACCCAGGAAGGAAACC
>JAPOLW010000423.1 GCA_029976905.1 bacterium
TAGGGTTCGTCCTCGTTGGCCTGGTTCGTCATGAAGATGGCTCCGACCAGGCCCGGCTTGAAGCGCAGCTCGCCCGCTCCGCCTCCCACGCCGCCCACGTCGCCTCCCGCGACGGTCGGGTCGTCGGGTACGCGTTCTTCGAGACACACGAGGTCCGCACCCTGCCCGAGACCCTTCTGGTCGTCGTCTCGCCCGAGGGTCGTGTCGGAAAGATCCTGCTCGCCGCCTTCTACGAGCCCCCCGACTACGAAGCACCCGCCGCCTGGATGAAGCAATTCGACGAGGCCACCCTGACGCCGGACCTTCGCGTCAATCGCGACATCCAGGGAATCGCGGGATCGACGCTGACGGCGCACGCGGTCACGTCAGGAATCCGGCGCGTCCTGGCCCTCTACGAGGTCTTGATCCGGGCCGATGGGGAGGGGAGCTGACCCATGCGCTTCGTAGTCAACGGCGAAATGACCCGCAATCGCCTGCTTCAGGTCATCGTCGTCCTCTTTCTCGTGTACGTGGCACTTCTCTGGGTCACCAATGCCCTTTTGTACTTCCAGAAGATGAGCCTCGATCCGCAGTCGGTCGTCGAGTACTACCTCGGGAACGAGGAGAGCTTCCGACAACCGCGAAGCTTCCAGGGCATGGTCGAGGTTTCCCACTTCCACATGTTCGCCATGGGGCTTCTCCTGATGACCCTGACCCACCTGATGCTCTTCGTGCCCCTGTCGTGGAATCTGAAGGCTCTCTTCATCATCGTCCCCTTCGCCGCCGCCCTTCTCGACGAGGGTTCGGGATGGCTCGTCCGCTTTGTCTCACCGCACTTCGCGCTGCTCAAGGTGACGGGCTTCCTTCTCTTGCAGACGAGCCTGGCCACGTTGACGATCGTCTCGCTGTGGGCCGTCTTCGGCGGCTCGAGCGCCGCCTATGCTGACCGTGACGACGAGGACGACGAGGACGACGAGGACGACGACGAACTCTGAAGCCCCCGGCCGGAGGGCGCGGAGGGTCGCCGTCCTGATCGTTCTCCTCGGAGCGACCAGCGTGCAAGCGGCGACGGGAGCCCCGTGCGCGACCGACGGCCGCTTCGTCATGGGGACCGTGCTGGAAACCCGCGTTTGCGGGAACGTCGGCCCCAAGGTGACCGAAGAGGCGTTCGCGACCGCGCAGCGCTTCGACGAGACCTTTACGACCTGGGCAGACGACGGTCCCGTGCTGCGCCTGAATCGCGCCAACGGCGCAGCGATGCGGGACGTGCCGCCGTCGCTACGCGCCATCCTCGTCGAGGCGGCCGCGTATGGACGAACGACCGGAGGAGCCTTCGACGTGAGCGTCGGCCCGTTGTTGGAGTTGTGGAGCAAGGCCGCCCGGGATGGCGCTCCCCCCTCCCCTGCGGAAATCACGCGCGCCCGCGCAAAGGTGGGTGCGGAGCGCATCGAATTTCTCGATGACGGCGCGGTACGCTTACCTGCGGGCATGGCCATCGACCTTGGCGGCATCGCCAAGGGTTTCGCACTCGATCAGATGGCTTCCGATCTCCGAGCCGCCGGCGTGGAATCGGCTTTTCTGGACTTCGGGCAGTCGAGCCTTCTCGCGATGGGCGCCCCCCCGGATGCGACGGCCTGGAGCCTCTGGCTCCGACGTCCGAACGGCCCCATCGTCGGCTCGATCTCCCTGCGGGACCGGGCCGCTTCGGTTTCGGCCACCTATGGGCACAGCTTCGAGGTCGCGGGCCGGCGCTACTCCCACGTGGTGGACCCTCGAAGCGGGCTTCCGATCGAGGAGGAGAGACTCGCCGTCGTCGTCGCGTCCGACGCCTCCCGGGCCGAGGCCCTGAGCACGGCGCTGATCGTCCTCGGCGAGGGCGGCCTGCCCCTGCTCGAGCGCCTGCCCGGAGTCGAGGCCCTGCTCGTGCGGGGACCGCGCGGAACCCTATCGAAAACCAGCGGCTTCGAGGCGGCCACCGACTTCTCGCCGGCGCGCCCGGGCGGCCCCCCGGGCGCGCCTTCGGGGAGTGCTCAGAAGATCGCGCCCGACGGCTCGAGCCCCAGCAGCAGCCGACCATAGAGCTCACGCTGCGCGTCGAGGTCGAAGGCCACATGGCAGGCAGCGACGTTCGCGTCGCGCTGCGCCCGCTGCAGGGGATCGTCACGGAAGTGGGCGCTGGCGCCACTGGCGAGCGCGACCTCACCGATGATCTGACGCGTCTGGTGCAAGGCGTGCGCGAACGAAGAAGACCAACGAGCACGATCGCGGGGAGACGCGGCGTCGCGCCTCTCCATTACGTCGGAGACGACATCGCGCAGGAGGAGCTCGACCTGCTGGAGTTGGACGGTCACCGAGGCGAGCCGTTGCTGCATCGCGGGGTTGTGTGCCTGGGTCTGGGACGAAAACATCCGCTGGCGTTCGGCGAGCCGCTGGCGGAAGCCGTCGACGACTGCCCGCGCCTGCCCGACCAGGGGCGTCGTCGCGGCCGTCAGAAGGATGGGAATCATCGGCGTCCGGTAGAGCGGCCCCTCGTGAATGCCGGCGCCCGGAGCAGCGCCCGCCGTCATCTCGAAAATACCGACCGTCTGCTCCTCGGGGACCAGACGGTCCTCGACGACGATGTCGTTGCTCCCGGTGCCAGCGAGACCATCGACGAACCAGACGTCCTCCACGCCGACGTCTTCGATCGGCAACGCGAAGAACCGAAGCGATGCCGGACCTGATTCGCCTTCGGTCAGCGCCCCCACGATCACCCAGGAACCGTGCATGACACCCGTTCCCCAGGACCAGCGGCCGCGCAAGCGATAGCCTCCCGACTCGCGCACGGCGCTTCCCCCCGGGGCGATGACCGCTGGCGCGAGGACGTGGCTCCTCCCCTCGTACAGGACTCGCTGGAAATTCTCGGGGAACTGGCAGAACATCCAGTTGTGCTCGACGTAGAAGGTGGACACCCAGGCGATCGAGGCATCCGCCTCACCCAGAGCGAGACCGGCCTCGAGGAAGGTGTCCAGATCCAGTTCGAGTCCCCCGTACCGATCCGGCACCATGAGGCGAAACAACCCCAGCTCTTCGAGGCGGCGCACGGAGTCGTCGGTCGGGCGGCGGAGCGTCTCTGCCTCGGGTGCCTGGGCGGCCAGCATCGGCCGTAGCCCCCGGATCCCGGCCACGAGTTCATCGCCAGCAGCGGGAAGAGTCCACATGCCCGGGGAGCTTATCGGAGTCGGGCCTGGGCTTGCCAATGCCGGGAACAAGGGTGTTATGTTGAGGAAGGTCGAGGCTGCCATGCACAAATCCACCCTTCAGGCGCTCCTCCTGCTCGCGACGCTCTGCGGTGCGCGGGTCGCTGCAGGATCTGCCATCACGGTCCTGGGCAATACGGATGCGCAGGACTGTTTCCTGAGCGCTTCGACCGGCTCGATGGCGGGTGCTTCGCTCGATAGCTGTCGCAAGGCCCTGGCCAGCGGAGAACTCGCACCAACCGACCACGCCGCGACGCTCGTGAACATGGGCATCCTCCTCAACGGTGTCGGCCGCACCGATCAGGCACTCGAAGCGTTTGCGGAAGCCTTGTCGATGTCCCCGAATCTACCGGAGGCGATTCTCAGCCGCGGCAACAGCCACTTCTTGCGTCGCGACTACGAACGCGCGCTCGCCGACTACGACCTGAGCCTTCAACACGGCATCCGCAACGAGGCGGTCGCCCACTTCAATCGCGGCATGGCGCACGAGAAAACGAAAGATCACCGCTCGGCAGCGAAGGCCTATGACCGCGCCCTGGAGATCGACCCCGGATTCCGGCGCGCCCAGGCCCGACGCGAGAGGCTCCAGAAACAGGGCCTCGATCAAATGGCGCCGCCGCGGCCCAAGCCCCCCGTCCGCTGACCGCGCCGCTCGTCTTCGCGCGCCGCGACGCCCCGGATTCAGCAACCGTCCGGCAGGGGAGCGCTGTGGTGCCGGTTGCTGCGCGCAAGCAGGGCCCGGTAGGCCGCACATCGCTGCGCCTGGTCGCCCAGCCTCGAATCGACGCGCGCCGCGGACAGCAC
>JAPOLW010000424.1 GCA_029976905.1 bacterium
CCTCGGACAGCGGCACACACGACGCCAGACTGCGTGATGTGAAGAAGCAGCAACGCGTCGGCCACGCCAAGCGCAGCCCAACGATCGAGCGGCAAAAGCGCCGCCATGACGCTGCCGGGCGAGACCAGCGAGACCATGCGGCAGCAGAGCGTGCGAAGACGGGCGAGGCGGAAGATCGACGGTCGCGCCGCCCGCGAAGGCGTCTATGCGCGGAAGCGCCGGAAGAAGCGACGCACATCGGCGAGCAGCAGGTCCGGCTGCTCGAGCGCGGCAAAGTGACCGCCGCGCGGCATGTCGGTCCACTGCACGATGTTGAAGGCGGTTTCGCACCAGGTGCGCGGCGCGGCGAGGATCTCCTTGGGAAAGCAGGCGTGGCCGACCGGGGTCTCCAGGCGGGGTTGCGGAGCGAGGGCCCCCGACCGCATGGCCTCGTAGTAGAAGCGCGCCGATGAAGCGCCGGTATTGGTGATCCAGTAGAGCATGACGTTGGTCAGGAGGTCGTCGCGCGAGATCGCGTTCTCGATGCGTCCGTCGCAATCGGTCCAGCTCCGGAACTTCTCGGTGATCCAACCGAGCTGGGCCACCGGCGAATCCGCGAGGCCCAGGCCGAGTGTCTCCGGTTTGGTCGATTGAATGTTGGCATAGCCGGACTCGGCGGAGGAGTATTTCTGGAAGCGTTCCCATTTCTCCCGTTCGGAGGCGGGCAATTCGGCGAGCCGGGCGACGGCTTCGGGCGAAGGCGGCATGGCAAAGAGCAGATTCAGGTGCACCGCGAAGCAATGCGCCGGGTCTTCACGCGCCACCCACTGGCTCACGAACCAGCCCCAGTCGCCCCCCTGGGCGCCGTAGCGCTCGTAGCCCAATCGGGACATGAGCTGCGCCCAGGCGCGGGCCGTGCGTCGGGGCTCCCAGCCTTTGCGGTCGTTGGGCTGGGAGAACCCGTAGCCGGGCAACGAGGGAATCACGACGTGAAAGGCGTCCGCGGCGTCCCCCCCGTGCGCGACGGGATCGGTGAGAGGGCCGATCAGGTCGACGAATTCCAGAACCGATCCGGGCCAGCCGTGGGTGAGCACGAGTGGGATCGCGTCGGGGGCAGTCGAGGGAACGTGGTAGAAGTGGATTTGCTGTCCGTCGATGGTCGTGCGGTACTGCGGCCAGGCGTTGAGCCGGGCCTCCTGCGCACGCCAGTCGTATGCCTCGAGCCAGTGTCGTACGAGCGAGCGGAGATAGTTCTGCTCGATTCCATAGGCCCAGTCGGGATCGTCGAGGGCGGCGGGCCAGCGCGTCCGGCGTAGGCGCGTCCACAGGTCGTCGAGCACCGCTTCTTCGACGTGGATCTCGAAAGGATCGATCGTATCCTCCATGTCGCCCTCTTTCTCCGGCGTCCCGGTCTACCACTCCACCGGCATTTCGAGGACGCCGTCGATCAGCGCGCTCGGGGTGAAGACGGGCTCGGCGGCGAGGCGCAGATTGGGCAGCCGGGTGAGGACGCGCTCGAGCGTCGCGCGGATCTCGAGTCGGGCGAGGTTCGCGCCGAGGCAGTAGTGCGGCCCCAGACCGAAGGAAAGATGCTCGTTCGGCGAGCGGTCGACCCGGAAGGCGTAGGGGTCCTCGAAGACGGCCTCGTCCCGGTTGGCGGCGACGTACACCATCACCACCGAATCGCCCTCGCCGATGGTGCGCCCCCCCAGTTCCGTGTCGTGCAACGCCGTCCGGCGCATGGCGCGCACCGGAGCGGTCCAGCGCAGGATCTCGTCCACGGCCGTTCCCCACAGTGCGGGGTCGGCGGCGAGCCGGGCCCTCTCGTGCGGATGCTGGAGGAGGGCAAGCATGCCCTGGGAGATCGCGTTGCGCGTCGTCTCGTTGCCCGCGATGAGGAGAAAGAGCGCCATGTCTTTGACTTCATCCGGATCAAAAGCGTTGCGACGCTCGTCCCCGCCGACGGCGTCGTGCAGCACGCCGGCATCGCCAGCGGCGACGATGCGACTCAAGACGTCATCCTGGGGCTGGCGGCGGCGCTCCTCCACCTTGCCGGCAATATAGTCCTGCAATTCGCCGACCAGGGCCGCGGTGCGGACGAAATGGTCGGGATCGCGGTCGGGGTGGGTGCCGCTGATCATCGCGTCGCTCCACTCCCGGAAGCGTCCAAGGTCGCCGTCGGCAACGCCGATCATGTCGGCGATGATCCGCATTGGCACCGGCACCGCCAGGTCGGTTACGAACTCGCACGAAGAGTGTCCCTCGAGAGCATCGATGGCCTCGTCGGCGTAGCGTCGCGCGCGATCGGCGAGCATCGAGACCATACGTGGCGTGAACGCGCGGCTCACGACGTTGCGATGGCGCAGGTGGGGTTCGCCATCCATCGCCTGCATCGAAAAGCGGTGCTCGGCGACGTGCCAGGGGCCCCTTGGTTCCGAGGAGAAGATCTCCGGATGGCGCGAGATGTGCCGTACCTCGGCGTGGCGGGTGCAGAGCCACCAGCGGTTCGGTTCGTCCCAGTGGACGGGGTCGCTGTGGCGTAGGTGCGCGAGTGCGCGGTCGCGCGCGTCCGGCTCGTGGACCGGAGCCAGGACGTCGTAGGCCAGGTTTGCAGTCGACATCGTCACCTCCCCCGTTGCAGCAGACCTATCACACCTCGGGCCGCTGTACTCCCTCTTCCCGAGCGGCTACAGCGTGCCTCTGCACCGGACGATGGTGTCCCGGGAGACCAGGAGGCGAAAATGGCGACGAAGAACGAGCGCTGGGAGCGCGGCGCAGCGATGCTCTCGAAGGTCTACGCCGGCGACGTGGTCGCGGCGCCAAAAGGGGTCCTCGACTTCTCGGATCTGATGCTCGAGCAGCTCTTCGGCGAAATCTGGACTCGTGAGGCTCTCCCGGTCCGGGACCGGCGGCTGCTCATCATGGGTGTGATCGGCTGCATGGGCGAGAAGGATACGTGGAAGATCCAGGCGAAGGCGGCGCTCAAGAATGGAGAGCTCACCGCAGAGCAGTTGCGCGAACTTCTCATCACGCTCGCCCAGTATGCAGGGTACCCGCGCGCGGCGGGTCTTCTCTCCCCGACGGAGGAAGCCATCAAGGAGTCAGCGGCCGCCTCCTCCGCCGACTGACGCCGCGCTGGAGCGCCGGAGTCTCGTCGGACTCCGCTCAGGCGGCACCGGGGCCTTGCAGGCGTGCGCTCAGGCGGCGCCGGGCGGGAAGCTCTTCAGGATCCGGCGAACGACGCCGCGAGCGGCCTCGTCCCGTTCCGCCGAACTGCGGTTGTCGTCTCTCTTCAGCTTCGCCTGCGCCGAGCCGCGCCAGATGAGGTCGTCGCGTTCGCGATCGACGATGTCGATGACCAGCGTCCCCTGCTCGTATTGGCGCACGGTCGTCTCGGAGCCGACGCAGCCGACCGGCCCGCCCCAGCGACCACCCGCCCAGCCGCGGTACCCGAAGCCGGCCCAGCCAAAGCCGCCCACGCAGGAGGGAGAGGATCGCACCCTCACCTTGTCCTGGATGGCGGCCTGGTAGGTGACGTAGAAGTCGGGGTTCTGGTCGGCGGCGACCTCGCGGTAGCCCTTCGATTTCAGGTCGTCGACCGCGGCTCGTCGGATCCGCCCGGCGAGGATCGGGCTGTCGGCGCGTGGGTCGCCGGTCGTCGCGGCGACCGGAAGCCAGGCGAAGGTGCGCAGCTTCGTGAAGTCGGTCTCCGGGCTGTAATCGCTCCGAAGGTTCAGGCTTGGCGCGCAGGCCGGGGCGAAGAGAGCGGCGGCGAGCAGCGCCCCGAGAGCACGGGAGGCCATTGCTGCACTTCGACGAGATGGTGTGGAATTCATCAAGGGATCCTATTGGTGCCGGTGGGGAATCTCAAAGCCACGGCTGGTTCGCCGGCCCCTCGGCTTCTGCCCCCGGAGGGCCCCGTCCCGGCCTTTGGGGGGCAGGTCGACGCGGTTGGGGGTGGCGCCCACGCGTGCCGGAACCAGCCTGCGACCCGGGGGCCGAAGTGAGGGCGCGAGGTCGGGTCGCGTATCCGTCCAAT
>JAPOLW010000425.1 GCA_029976905.1 bacterium
TCATCGGCCACCGCTGCTTCGCGGACGACGAGATCGAGACGTTCGCGAATGCTTCCTGCGAAGGGGAGGGCGGGTGCGCCGGGTTGGCCGGGTCCATCCTCGCGCGCCCGCAGGCGCGCGGCGATCGCGCGCACCGCGGGTCGTTCGAGAAGTCGGTCGTGGGATCTGCGTTGGGTTGCGATGCCCGACTGGCGCAAGGCGGCTTCGAGAATCTCGGCCTGCGCCGGCGTGCGGTAGAGAATTGCGATGTCGGCGGGATTGGGTGTGGCCGCCGACCTCTGCTCTCGCGCGCCGGAGGGGCGGCCCGGAGGTTCCTCCAGAAGGCGAGTGATCTCCTCGGCGACGAACCTGGCCTCGGCGCGTTCGTTGCGCGCCCGATGCAGGACGAGGGGTTTCGTCGCTTTCCTCCCGTCGTCGGAGCTCCGCGTGGAGCCGCGGGGACTTGCGGTCAGGGCCTGCCGGGATGCGGCGAGGATCGTCGCCGTGGCGCGATGATTGCGTCCGAGGTCGGCGCGTCGGGCGGTGGGGTACGCCGTCCGGAATTGCTCGAAGAGATCCCCAGAGCCAGCGGGCGATTCGCAGATCGACTGTTGGGGGTCGCCGACCACGCAGACATTGCCGTCGGGGGGCGTGAGGGCGCGCAGGAGGCGGTGGGCAAGCGGCTCGACGTCGTGGAATTCGTCGATCGACAGCCAACGGAAACGAGCGCGGTAGGCGTCGCGTAGGACCCGGTTCGATTCGAGAAGGTCGACCGGCAAGACGAGCAGATCGTCGAAGTCGATCCAGCCACGAGCGGCGAGCGCTTCCCGGTAGGCCGCGGCGACGAAGTTGGCCTCGGTCGTGGGGCCGTAGGAGTCGAGCGCGCCGGATCGCTTGGCAAGGGCGATTTCGGCGAGGAGGCGTCGTGCGCGGGCGTGGTCGATCCCGAAGCGGTCGCGGACCAGGGCGAGGCGTTCGACGTCGTCGGCGACCCGAAATCCCCGGTGCAGGCCCACCAATGCCCGTTGTTCGTGGAGGATACGCAGACCCAGAGCCTCGACGGTCGTCGAGGTGATGCCGGGGTTGCCCGCGAGGAGGGCGTCGAGGTGGGCGCTCACGGCGAGGGCCGCCCGGCGCGTCGAGTGAAGCGCCAGAACCTCGTCCGCGGGCGCGCTTCCCGACGTCACCTGATAGGCCATCCGTCGCGTCATCGTATGTGTCTTTCCGCTTCCCGGTCCACCTCGGATCAACAGCGGTCCTTCGATGATCTCGGCGGCGCGTCGCTGATCGGGATCGAGGTCGGCAAGCGGATCGATGCCGCTGCGCACACGACGCCGCGCGGCCGGCCGGGGGCGGCTCCCGTCGTCCCGTCCGCTTGCGCGCGGTTTCCGACGGGTGGCGCCTTGGGGTTCGGACGGCGTTCCTGGCGCGGGCGGGGCGCTTTCGAAGAGGGGCGCCACGACGTCGCGTTGCGCGAGTTCGCCTTCGTCGAAGAGTCGCACGCGACCGTGCGCACCGTCGAAGCCGCCTTCGCGATGGACGTGGCCGCGCCGCAGGCGGCCAATCGCTTCGCCGAGCAACGTCGAGCCTCCGCGCCGTAAATCCTCCTCGGGTACCGTGGTCAGGATCCGTAGCTCTGGTCCGAGCCGTTCGACGAGGCCGCCGACTTCGCGCTCGACCGTCTTGCTGCGAGCGCCGACGCCGGCGATCTCACCGAGGATTCCGGGCAGGGGGATCAGGCTACGGAAATCCGCGGCCTCCTCGGGGCGTTCCTCGACCGTCCGATCGGCAAGGCTCTCCACCCGGTTCAGCACCCCGGTGGTCAGCGGGTCGTGACAGACCGGACAGGTGCCGCGGTGCGCGCGCGTCTGGCTCGGATCGAGGCGGATGCCGCAAGCGCGGTGCCCGTCGAGATGGTGGCGCCCCTCCTCGGGAAAGAACTCCACCGTGCCGCCGTAGCCGACGCCGGTTTCGAGAGCGGTGCGCATCGCGAAATAGTCGGGCTCGACCTCGAAGAGGGAAGCCTCGCGTCCGACCATGGACGGCGAGTGTGCATCCGAACCGCTCACCAGCCGGTAGCGGTCGAGCGCCGAGACGCGCCAGTTCATGGGTGGATCGGAGCAGAGGCCCGTTTCGAGAGCGAAGATGTGTGCTGCCAGGTCGCCGTAGCAATCGTCGATGTGATCGAAGCCCGATCGAGCGCCCAGGACGGCGAACCACGGCGTCCAGATATGGGCTGGAACCAGGTAGACGTCCGGCCCGCTCTCGAGGGCGGTCTCGAGCAATTGGCGCGAGTCCAGCCCTAGAATCGGCCGGCCGTCGGAGTCCAGATTTCCAAAGGTGGCCAGGCGTGCGTTGAACCGTCCGGCGGTCTCGAGGTCGGGCGCGTATACCAGGTGGTGAATCTTCCGGGTGCGCCCGTCCTGCTTGTAGACCGTGCTGATTTCCACCGACAGCATGAACTGGACCGGATCCTGGCACGAGGCCGGAAGGCGTCGCAGGCGCTCCTTTTCCAGGTCGTCGCGGAGGTGAAAGAGTCCGCTGTCCCCGACGGGGACGAGTTTTTCGCAGATCTCCGCAAACCAGGCCGGGTGCGTGAAGTCGCCGGTCGCGACGACGCCAATCCCCTTTCGTCCCGCCCACGAGGCGAGCCGTTCCAGGTCGCTGTCGCGGCTCGTTGCACGACAGTGCCTGGAGTGGACGTGCAGATCGGCGTAGAAGGCCACGGCGTTGGCGTTCTCTCGGCCGGCGGGCTCCTAGAGAGCGTCGCCGGTGTCCATTCGCTCCATGACCGCGCGTGCGATCAGGGGCCAGGCGATGGTGGCGTCGGCCTTTACCTCGGCCCAACGTCCGCCCTCGCTCGCCGGGACGATCTTGCCCCAACTCACCGACTCGCTGTAGCTGCAGCCCGACAGTCCACCCCACTCGACCGGCTCGGGGCAGATCCGCACCGCGTACCGGTACCGGCACGGTGGGTGGTAGCGCTCGGGCACGCGCTTGCCCAGGATGTCGATGTACGGGGCGACCTGCTGTGCCCAGTTGCGTGGCACGCCGCCGCCGATGGTGAAGATCCCGTGGCGCTTGGCGGCCAGGAACCTCTGGTGGAAGTCGTCGAGATCGTAGAAGGGATCGAAGGGAATGCGCGCGCGTCCCTGGATGAGGCGGCGGTGGTTGTGGGTGGCGTAGTCGAGTCCGAGCTCCGAATCCGTGAAGGCCGGCACGTAGATCGGCACGCTCTTTTCCCAGGCCGAGCGCAACGGACCGCGGCCGCGGTCTTGCTCGCTCAACATGCGGCCGATCATGGCGTTGAGTCGGTGGCTGCACAGCACCTCACCCTCGGGGACCGGATCGAGGATCGCGTTCAGCAGGCGCTCGGTGTCGTCGAGATTCTGCTCGAGTTCGAGCGTGTCGTAGACCCGGTTGTAGCCCTTCTTGAGCAGCTCCTCGTCGGGCATGCTCGGGTCGTGTTTGAAGTGCACCATCCCGGCACTCTCGACGAGGCCGTGCGTCATCAGCGCGCCGGTCGACACGATCGCCTGAACCCAGCCCCGATCGATCATCTCGGCAATGACGAGGCCCTGCTTGGCGACGGTCATTGCGCCCGCGAGTGTCATGACGACGAAGCAATCGGGGTCGCGGACCATCGCCTCGAGCACGTCGGCGGCGTCCCCCAGATTGCGGCCACCAAAGGACGTGCGCCCCATGCCCCGGACCAGATCGTCCACCGAGCCGACGTTCGCCAGGTCGAGAGATTGCACCGGTACGAGTCCATCGGCGTGGCCGTCGGCGAGCGCCTCGCGGAGGACAGGGGTGTCCCCTGGTGGTGATGCTTCGCCGGGTTTGTCGTCGCTTTGGCTCATGGCGTCCTCCCTCGTGGTCGTGGCTGCGTGGGATCTCCCTTTTCCTACAGAAGAGGCAGCTGCCCGTCCCGTGGCGGCTCGGCGGGGAGCGCCGGCACCGACGC
Organism: bacterium; assembly: GCA_029976905.1. Lineage (GTDB taxonomy): Bacteria > Desulfobacterota > Binatia > UBA12015 > UBA12015 > VGTG01. Next base: position 3,944 of record JAPOLW010000425.1, read on the forward strand.
CAGCAACTCCGGCGCGATCGCGCCGATTTCCTCTTCGAGCGCGGCGATCAGTCGCGGGGCGTGTACGTCGTCGG
>JAPOLW010000426.1 GCA_029976905.1 bacterium
GTCGTGGGAGAGTCGCGCCCAGTCCGCCGTCATGCCGTCGAGGCTCTCGACGGCTCGAATGGCGATCACGTTCTCGTAGGTACGCTCGTCTCCCTGGACGCCGACCGTCTGGATCGGCAGGAGAATGCCGAATCCCTGCCAGAGTCGTGCCGCGTCGGGGCGTCCCGCTAATTCCTCGCGCACGATGGCATCGGCCTTCCGAAGGAGTTTCACGCGCTCGGGCGTCACCTCTCCCAGGATCCGGACCGCGAGCCCGGGACCCGGAAAGGGCTCTCGCTCTACGAGCTCGTCCTCGAGGCCAAGTTCGCGGCCCACGGCGCGTACCTCGTCCTTGAAGAGTTCGCGCAGGGGCTCGACGAGCAGGAGTTTCATGCGATCGGGAAGGCCGCCGACATTATGGTGCGTCTTGATCGTCGCCGAGGGGCCCCGCACGGAAACGGACTCGATCACGTCCGGATAGAGCGTTCCCTGCGCAAGATAGCGAACGTCGTCGAGTTCGGCGGCCGCTTCCTCGAAGACCTCTACGAAGAGGTTCCCAATGCGCTTGCGCTTGAGCTCTGGATCGAGGGTGCCTGCGAGGACGTCGAAGAAACGAGCCGACGCATCGATGGTCCGGATGTCGAGCCCCAGATGAGCGAGCGTCGTTTCGACCATCTCGCGATCCCCCGCACGCAGGAGACCGTTGTCGACGAAGATGCACGTCAATCGGTCCCCGATCGCCCGATGCAGGAGAGCCGCGGCCACCGTCGAGTCGACACCGCCCGAGAGGCCGCAGATCACACGCCCTTCGGGAATGTTCTCGCGTAGCCGGGCGATCGTCGAATCGATGAACGAGTCTGCCGTCCAGTCGGCGGCGACGCCGCACACCCCCAGGACAAAATTGCGCAGGATCTCCGCACCGCGCTCCGAATGGACGACTTCGGGGTGGAACTGCAAGCCGAAGAGCCGTTTGGTCGGGTCGCGAAATGCCTGAATGGGTGCGTTCTCGCTGCGCGCGAGCACGGTCCACCCCACCGGCAACGACTCCATCCGATCCCCATGGGACATCCACACCGTCGTCGTGGAGCCGAGGCCGAAGCCCTGAAAGAGATCGCCGTCATCGAGGATCTCGATCGGTGTGCGGCCGTATTCGCGACGCTCCGCCTGCGCCACGGCGGCTCCGGCCGAGAGATTCAGGACTCCCATCCCGTAGCAGATGCCGAGCACCGGCACGCCGAGATCGAGGATGCCGCTGGCAAGCTGGGGCGCGGAGTCGACGTACACGCTCGCAGGCCCGCCGGACAGGACGATGCCCCGGGGGTCGCGGTCGCGCACCTCGTCGACCGAAACGGTGCACGGGAGGATTTCGCAATAGACGTTGGACTCGCGAATCCGCCGGGCGATCAGTTGGGTGTATTGACTTCCGAAATCGACGACGAGAATCACGCGTCAACCCAGCCGATAGTTGGGGGCTTCCTTGGCGACGACCACGTCGTGGACGTGGCTTTCGCGATGGCCCGCTTCGCTGATCCGGATGTAGGTCGCCCGGGTACGGAGGTCGTCGAGAGTTCCGACGCCGAGATAGCCCATGCCCGCCCGAACGCCTCCGACCAATTGGTGGATGTTCGAGGAAAGCGAGCCCTTGTAGGGGACGCGCCCCTCGATGCCTTCGGGGACCAGCTTGATCGCATCCTCTTCGTCATCCTGGAAGTACCGATCCTTGCTCCCGGCGCGCATGGCCTCGAGCGATCCCATGCCGCGGTACATCTTGTAGGTGCGTCCCTGGTACAGAATCGTCTCGCCCGGACTCTCCTCGGTGCCGGCGAAGAGGCTGCCGATCATCACCGCATCCGCGCCGCATGCCAGAGCCTTCACGACGTCCCCCGAAAACCGGATTCCACCGTCAGCGATCAGGGGCACCCCGGCATCGCGGGCCACCGAGGCCGCGTCGAAGAGAGCGGTGACCTGGGGCATGCCGACGCCGGAGATGATGCGCGTCGTGCAGATCGAGCCGACGCCCATGCCCACCTTGACGGCATCGGCGCCCGCGTCGACCAGCGCACGAACGCCGTCGCCTGTACCCACGTTGCCGCCCATGACGTCGAGGCCGGGATGATCGGCCTTGAGCGCGCGCACGGTTTCGAGCACGTTCCGGGAGTGTCCGTGCGCGGTATCGACGCAAATGATGTCCGCACCGGCGTCGATGAGCGCCTCGGCCCGTTCCCGCCAGTCGGTGCCCACCCCGACGGCCGCCCCGACGCGCAGTCGACCGCGATCATCACGACAGGCGTGCGGAAATTGCTCCGCCTTGGCGATGTCCTTCACCGTGATGAGACCCACGAGGCGGCGCTCCTCGTCGACCACGAGAAGTTTTTCGATCCGGTGCTCGTGCAGCTTTTGCGTGGCCTCGTCGAGAGTGACGCCCGGGGCCGCCGTCACCAGGTCCTCCCGGGTCATCACTTCGCCGACGGTCCGTTCCAGGCGGCGCTCGAAGCGCAGGTCCCGATTGGTCAGGATGCCGACGAGGCGTCCGTCGTCGGTGACGGGTAGACCCGAGATGCGGGACTTCTGCATCAACGTCAGAGCCTCGGAGATCGTCTGGCCGGGTTCCACGGTCAGTGGGTCGACGACCATGCCGCTCTCGAATTTCTTGACGCGGCCGACTTCCCGGGCCTGGCCCTCGATCGTGAGGTTCTTGTGGATGATGCCGAGGCCGCCCTCCTGGGCCATGGCGATGGCCGTGCGCGCCTCGGTAACCGTGTCCATGGCCGCGCTGATGAGCGGGATCCCCAGTTGGATCCGACGGGACAGGCGCGCGGCCACGTTCGCCGACCGCGGCAGGACGTCCGAAGCGGCGGGGACCAGCAGGATGTCGTCGAAGGTCAATCCCTCGCCGAGTCGATGCAGTTCCATCGGCAGCCGCCTCTCAACCCGTCGCGCCGGGGCGCGGGGAGGAGGAATCGGGAGAGAAGCATTGTGTCGGGAGCCGTTCGCCGGTAACCATAGCGCTGCGTATCAGACCGCTAGTGGTGTGGCAACACGAACGACGCCACAACAACATCTTGTGGTTGGAGCGGACATGATTTCTCCCTTCGGCGAACACCACCCGCGCCTTGGCGCGGACGTCTTCGTGGCGCCCGACGCCCGGGTCATCGGGCGAGCGACTCTCGGCGCGGAGTCGAGCGTCTGGTTCGGGGCGATCATCCGGGCCGACGGGGAGTCGGTGGTCGTCGGTCGACGCTCGAATCTTCAGGACCGCGTCGTGGTGCACGTCGCCACCGACGAACGGCCGACGCACATCGGAGACGACGTCACGGTGGGCCATGCAGCGGTCCTGCATGCCTGCAGTGTCGGCGATCGGGTCCTGGTCGGCATCGGCGCCATCGTCCTCGACGGAGCGCGCCTCGAGGACGAGTGCATGGTGGCCGCCGGAGCGGTGGTCCCTCCGGGCATGAGGATCCCCAGCCGGCAACTTGCGGTCGGTGCCCCGGCGCGTGTCGTTCGGGATCTGCACGAGCACGAGATCCAGCATCTGCGAACGTCGGCGGAGCGGTACGTTGCCCTGGCCCGACGTTATCGCCTCGGCGCCGCGGATCTCTGAGCGGGCGCGGCTCCGGCAGAACGCGCGGGCCGCGCGCGGTGGAGCCTCCCACAGAGGCCCCTGCCCGACGCCGCCGCGGGCGCCAGCGCGTCGCGCTACGGCGCGACCGTCACGGACTCGATCAGAACCGGTTCGACCGGAACGTCCTGATACATGCCCTGGTTTGTGGTCTGGACGTTCTTGATCCGGTCGACCACGTCCATTCCCTCGATCACCTTGCCGAAAACCGCGTAGCCGTAGCCCTGGGGCGTTGCATTGCGGTGGTCGAGGAAGGCGTTGTCCTTCACGTTGATGAAGAATTGCGAGGTGGCGCTATCGGGGGCCGACGTCCGCGCCATGGCGAGGGTGCCGCGCTCGTTCTTCAGCCCATTGGTCGCCTCGTTCTTGATCGGGGCGCGCAGGCCGGGCTTGGGATCGAGGTCGGGTTCGAGACCACC
>JAPOLW010000427.1 GCA_029976905.1 bacterium
TCTGCTCGATCAGTCGGGAGATGTCCGCGCCCGGTACGACAAGCGGGTTCTGCTTCCGTTCGCCGAGTACTACCCGTCCTGGCTCGCCGTCTTCCTCAAGCGCGACTTCGACGGCGTCCGCGAGTTCACCGCTGGCCAGTCGAGCGCCGCGCTGCCTTCGGCCGCCGGACGGGCGACGATCGTCACGTGCAACGAAGCCCTCTTCCCACGTACGGTCAACGAGCGCGTCGCCGAGGGGAGCGACTATCTGGTGAGTCTCGCCAACGATCGCTGGCTCGGCGTCCACAAATACTCGGATCGGGTCGTCGACATGGTCGCCTTTCGCTCCATCGAGCACCGCCGCTTCGCCGTGCGCGCTTCCAGTTCGGGCGGTTCGGCGGTGATCGCCCCGTCGGGTCGGGTCGTGACGATGGCAACGCCCTTTGCTGCCGAGGTCCTGCACGCGGAGATCCGTGCACGGCCCGAGGCTACCGTCTACGGCCGCGTCGGAGACCTCTTCGTCCTCCTGTGTGCGCTCTTCCTCATGGCCAGGAGTCTGGCGGCCACTCGAACGCTTTGAGGCATGGGTCCCGACCGCCGTGCCCCAACCTCGGTGGGCCGTCCTGGTCGCGTCGGGGCCACCCTCTCTGGCAGGGGCGGGGTCACGCAGGGCCGCCCGCGCCGGCGGCGCGCTCGAGGATCGAGCCTCAGGGCGTGGTCCGTTCGAGATCCCAGCTCAAGCCCAGGGTCCGGAATTCCTCGATCGCCATCGCGCGGTGCTCGCGGACCGCCAGGCCTGCGAAAGACTCATCGGGGTCGAGATGGCGGGCAATCTCCATCCGGGTTCGCGCCGTGTCGGGACGAGCCGCCAGCGCCAGACCGCTGCGCAAGCTCTCGGTCCAGTAGGCGCACGCCCGTCTGCGGCGCCCCTCGAGCCAGCCGAGGGTGCCGGCGAGCCGCAATGCCTCGGTGCGCTGCGCCGCCACCGGTCGGGTCGTACGCAGGGCCAGGGTGCGACTCTTGCGCGCCCTCTTGAGGGCTGCTGCGCGCTCCCTGCCTTCGGTCCGAGACGCCGACTCCACGTCGAAGTGCAGACGAGCAATGGCGTAGTTGCTCGTATGGAAGGGAGGTATCGTATCGGCGGAGTCCCGGATCGCCCCCGCCTCGTCCAGCGCCGCCGCCGCCCCCGCTTCGTCTCCGTCGTGGGCCAGGATCTTCGCGGTGATACCTAGCGCATGGACGCGAAGGGCGTATTCGTTGCGGTCGGTCAGATAGCGCTTGGCTGCCTCACGCGCCTCCGACAATTCACGACGCTCGAGGTGGTACATCGAGCGTTCCCCATCGTAGTTGTGCCCGGCGAACTCGAAGTCATATCCGTCACGGAGTTCCAGCAGACGGTCGAAGTAGATTTCCGCATCGGCGAATCGACCCTGCCGCTGGAGGCGGTTACAGGCAAGACCAAGGTAGGTGTTGAGGTCCCAGAAGAGCCCCGCCCGAAGAGCCTGGTCGAGGACCTCGTCGTTTAGGATCGACCCATCACCCCACTGGCCCGCGAGGTAGTCGATCGTGAACTCCAGATAGCGGCAGATGAATTCGTCACCGATACTCCCGGGCGCGCGGGCCGCGAGCGCCCGGCCCAGGAAACGGCGAGCGATACCGAACGACATCCCGGAAAAGGAGAACATCCCCCCCGCGGTACCGTACATCGAGCACCCTGGATCGAAGGCAGCGGCATCGAGGCGATTCATGCGACGCACTCCTCCGATGTTGTCGTAGAAGATCCGCCGCGGATCACTCGTGACCGACGCCCGGGCGCGCGCGTTCAGGATCTCGAAGAACTCGAGATCGGCCTTCGAGCCCGCGCGTCGCGGTCGCAGAGCCTGGGGCACGACGAGGTCGGCCAGAACCGACACGGCATCGGACGCAAATTTCCCCTGTACCGCGAGATTGCTCATCGGCACGCGCTCGCCGAGGTAGCTCAATGCCTGGTCGAAGTGCGAAAGCGAGTCCGGCAACTGGCCCGTGTTGAGCATGGCGAGACCGATCTTCTTCTCGATCTGGCCGCGGTGGCCAGGATCGCCCGCCTCCCCGTGGATCTCCTGATCCAGGCGCCCGGCATCGAGGAAATACCGCAGCGCTTCTCGCGAAGCACCGGCGCGCGCGTACTCGTCTCCGGCCCGGAAGCTGAAATCCTCGGCCTTGGGCAACTCTTCGGCCTGGAGGTAGTGATAGGCAAGTCGACTGTAGAAATCCTTCAACCGATCGGCGAAGCGCTCTTCGATCGCGTTGGCGATCTCTCCGTGGAACCGTTTCCGCGTCTGGAAGAGAATCGATTCGTAGATCGTCTCCTGGGCCAGAGCGTGGCGGAACATGAATTCCAGCTCCTCGTCGACCGTTCGGTCGCCCGCACGGATGTCGAAATCCGAGGCCTGCTGCACCACGATCTGCCGCTCGCTGAGAGTCTCCAGATCCGCGGAGAAGGTCGCCGGGCGGTCGACGAGATCGGCGAGGATTGCCGAGGAGAACGAGCGGCCGACCACGGACGCCAGCTGCAGGATGTGGCGCTTGGATTCGTCGAGACGGTCGATACGCACCATGATGACTTCCTGCACGGTGCTCGGGATCGTGAAGGTGCCGATCTTCTCGGTCACCCGATAGCGGCCATCTCGAAGCATGACCGCGCCGGCATCGATCAACTCTCCGACGACCTCTTCGATGAAGAAGGGATTCCCGCCCGCCTTCTCGAGGATTGCCGAGCGAATCGCCTCGGGTAGGTCCTCGACGTCGAGAAGATTTTGGATGAGCGCTTCAATGTCCTGCGTGGTGAGAGGAGCCAGGACGAGCGAAACGTGGCTCGACCCCAATTCCCGACGGGCGGCCGAATCGAGATAGCCGCCGGTCTCCGCGAAATCCGGCCGCATCATGAGGAGGAAGAGCAACGGATGGCCTGCGCCGAGTGGAAGGATCGCTTCGAGGAGGTTCACCGACGACTGGTCGGCCCAATGGACGTCCTCGAGCACCACGACGGTTGGACGTTCGCGCGCCATCGCCACGAAGAGATCGCGGATGCTCCGGGTGACGAAGCGCTCGATGGCCTGACTCTCCATGGCCGCGAGTCGGGCGGCGGCGCTTTCGGAAAGACGCAGGCCCAGGACCGTCGCGAGGAAGGGCTGTGCGTCCGCGGCCTTTTCCCCCATCACCCGGAGAGCCACTTCGAGCTTGTCGAGCGCGACGTCCTCGCTGTCCTGTTCATCGATCGAGGCCCAGAAGCGGATCAAATCCACGAAGGGGTGGAAGGAGAGCCCAGCTCCCATCGAGACCGAGCGCGCGGGCAGGACGCGGACCTTCTCACGGTCTACTCTGGAGAGCGCCTCGGAAAGAAGGCGCGTCTTGCCGAGACCCGCCTCCGCCGTGACGCTGAGACTCCCACCCCGACCCTCCTTCACCGCCTCCAGCCGACCGACGAGCGCATCGAGTTCGCGCTCCCGCCCGACCATGTTCGAGAAGATGCGCCGGCGACCCTCGCCGGCTTCCTGGCGGTGCAGCTGCCGGCTCTCCGACGCGAGGCGGAAGACCGGGACCGGCTTACTCTTGCCCTTGAAGTTCATGGGCTCGAGCGCCTCGAAGGAGAATTGGTCCTGGACCAGGCGGTGGGTCTCCGGTCCGACGTAGATCTCGTCGCGGGGCGAGGCCTCCTTGATGCGGGCCGACATGTTCACCGTGTCGCCGACGCCGGTGAAACTCTTGCGGACGCTGCCTCCGATCTCACCGGCAATGACGCGCCCGGTATTCACCCCGATGTGGACCGAGAGCGGGACTTTCCTCTCCTCCGCATAGCGACGCACCACCTCCCGGATGCGGATTGCCGAATTCAAGGCCTGCTTGGGGGCATCCTCGATCGCATTGGGGATTCCATAGAGCGCCATGACCCCGTCGCCGGTGTACTGGTTGACGACGCCCTGGTGCTCGGTGACCGCGCCGCGCAGAGCCTCGAAGAGATCCCCCATTTCGACTTCGAGCCCGCGCTCGT
>JAPOLW010000428.1 GCA_029976905.1 bacterium
CGTCTCAGAGTCCGTCCCCGATCCGGGGCCACCGGAGGGCCTGCCTGAGCCCCGGTCCCGCAACTTCGCCTGCCGCCGGATTTCGTAGATTGCCGCTGTCGTCCGACCACGGGACAATTTCGTACCCGATCGGTATAGTATGCCCAAGGTTGCTTCCTGCAGCCTCCGCGGGCCTCTCCTAACGTCGCTGGGCCTCGCTCCACCTTCTCGTCGAGGCCATGTGATGATCGAGTCCAACCCGTTCTGCGGTGTTCCTCCTCCCCTGCGCGCTGCGCTGGACAAGCGAGGGTTCATCGTGCTCACCCCGGTGCAGCAAGCGGCCCTGGCCCAGGAAAGCCAATCCCGAAATCTCCGGATCTCCTCACAGACGGGATCGGGCAAGACCGTTGCACTGGGTCTGAGGCTGGCAGCGGACATGCTGGAGCGACCGGATACCGGTCGACGGGAAGGACCACGGGCCCTGCTGATCACGCCGACGCGAGAGCTCGCCGTCCAGGTGGGCGAGGAGCTACGCTGGCTCTTCGCGGACATCGAGGGGGTTGCGGTCGAGGTGGTCACCGGAGGAACGGACGCTGCCGGCGAGCGGCGTGCTCTGGCCCGAAACCCTGCTGTCGTCGTGGGCACGCCGGGCCGACTGCTCGATCACCTGCGTCGCAGATCACTGCGCAGTGCTTCGATCGAGCACGTGGTCCTCGACGAGGCAGACCAGATGCTCGACATGGGCTTTCGCGAGGAACTCGATGCGATCCTCGAGCAGCTTCCCGAAGAGCGGCAGAGCCATCTGGTCTCCGCGACCTTTCCGAAGGCGGTGGAGCAACTCGCCAACCGTTTCCAGGCCGACCCTCTGCACATCCAGGGAAGCCGTCCAGGTGAGGCGAACGCAGACATCCGGCACCTCGCCCACCGTATCCGTCCTCGGGATCTGCCCGATGTGCTGGTCAATGTTCTACTTCTCTCGCCCGACGAGCGTGCGTTGGTCTTCGTCCGACGCCGCCTCGATGCGACCGAGCTGGCAAGAAAACTCTCCGAGGATGGCTTCTCCGCACTCCCCTTCAGTGGAGAACTCACGCAGGCCCAGCGAACCCAGACGCTCGAATCCTTCAAGAGCGGCTCGATCCGGGTACTGGTCGCAACCGATGTGGCGGCGCGCGGGATCGACATTCCGAAGATCGACATCGTCATCCATGCCGATGTCCCCGGAGAAGCCGAAGCCTATACCCATCGCAGCGGTCGCACGGGCCGTGCCGGTCGGAAGGGACGGAGCATTCTGCTCTGCCCGGCCCACGCAGAACGCCATGCCCGTCGGGTCCTGAGCTCGGCTGGCATCGAAGCGGATTGGCAGCCGGTTCCGACTCCGGAGAAGATCGAGAAGTCTCTGACCAAGAGAGTCCGCCGCCGGTTGCATGCGAATCTTGGGGATGGCGCGATCCGTTCCGAGAAGCAGACGGCCTACGCACGATCGATCCTGGAAGACCATGACGCAGTCGATGTCGTTGCCGCCCTTCTCGACATGGCGCAGCCGGATCTTCCCCGGCCGCCGGTCCGGATCGAAGAGGTTCGAGAACACACCCGGACGGCGGGCCGGACTCCGCAGGGCCGGCAACGAGGCGGGCCCGGGGCTTCGGGGGCGCGTCGTGGAACCCCGCGGGGACCGTTCGAGCGCTTCGAGGTGAATTGGGGCCGGGACCAGGGTGCAAGCCCCGAGCGTATCCTCTCCCACGTTTGCCGGCGAGGCCGACTCGATGCCTGCGACGTGGGCGCGATTCGCATCGATCGCTCCCGCGCCGTTTTCGAGATCTCGGCCCACAAGGCGACGGACTTCGAAAGGCTCGCACGTCGACCGGACGAGCGCGATCCACATGTGATGATCCGCCGGGTGCGCTTCCGGCCCGGCTCGGCGCGCTCCACCAAGCCGTTGCGATGGCCGGGTGGGTTCCGCGCTGCGCAGGGTGCGAATGCAGAGCACCGGGAGGCCGAGGGGAAGTACCGAGGTCGATCCGCGCGGGCAAAGGCGGCGACACCCTAGCTGGTTTGTCGGTGCCCGACGGACGCGGCGACACCTTGGCTGCGTCGTCGGTGCCTGACGGGGGCGGCCCGGGCGGCCCGGCTTCAGTGCTTGAGCGCGACGATGCGCCAGTTGAGGTCGGCGATCTTGGCGCGTTCGGCCCGGGTCCAGGCCTCGCCACCCTTTTGCAGTAGGTCGAGCGATTCCTCGACCCAGGGGGGCGCGATGCGTACCCGCTCCAGCGCGCGAATGAAGCGGCGGCCCATGAGGATGAGGTCGCGCTTCTGTTCGCACAGCGGCCAGGCCTCGCTCCTGGACGGGGCGGAGAGCAGGATCTCGAAGCCCGCCGTCTCGAGTGCGGCGCAGACGTCGGCTGGGTACATGGACTGGGTCGCGGCCAGGGTGGGGAGGAAGAGGCGGTGCAGGGAGGCGTGCTCCTCGTTGTCCCAATCGAAGAAGGGGGTGAGCAGGTACTCGGAGCAGGCGTAGCGCGAACCGGGCCGCAGCACGCGGTACATCTCCCGCGCGTGGTCCTCCAACTCCTCCTTCTTGAAGAAGGGCCAGACCGCCTGGAAGGAGAAGCAACCATCGAAGGTCGCGTCCTCGTATTCGAGGGGTGCGTGATGGTCGCCGACCTTGAAGTGGAGGCGATCGCTCATCTTGCACTCGCGTGCCCAGTCGATGGCGTTCTCGATCTGGTTGGGGTCGATGTTGTAGCCCGAGACCTGTCCGCCGGTCATGGTGGCGAAGTGGTGCGAGATGCGACCGCGGCCGCAGCCCATGTCCAGGAGATGGGAGTTTGCGGGGTCGCGTAGATCCATCTCCCGCATCAGGTCCTTCTCGCACAGGAGTTGGTTGCCGTAGAGGCCCTGCTTCTCGTCGAGCATGGGCGGGATGTAGAGCTTCTCCAGGTCGAAGACCGAGAGCATGTTGTTGAGCACCTTGTAGTAGGCGGCTACCGCGCGGGTCTCGTCTGCGGTCTCGGTCTTCTCGCCCGCCTGCATGCGCTGGAAGAATTTGTAGGCGTCGATGCAGGCCTGCTTGTCCTCCTTTGGAAGAGTGGCCAGGCGCTTCAGACCGTCGAAGGCGGTGCGGATGCGGTACCAGTTCATATCGTTCGACTCCCTATCGGGTAACAATCCATTGCGCCGGGCCTCCTGGGCGCTGGCTCGAAAGAGCGCGTCCCCTGTGGCCCAATACGTCGATCGGAGCTCCGATGCCAGTTCGCAGCATGCGCTGCCCGGTCGGAGCCCCGATGCCAGTTCGCAGCATACGCAGCCCGGTGGGAGCTCCGATGCCAGTTCGCAGCATGCGCAGCCCGGTCGGAGCCCCGCGGGATTCCGACCGGGTGCTGGATCCCTCCGTCCTGGCTGGACCCGGGCTCAGGGGCGGGCGTTTCCGCGCCCGCCCGATCGCCTGCGATCGCTTCGTGGCTGGAAGGGGGACTGGCTGTCGCTGCTCTTCGTGCGCGGCTGTCCACTGCCCGGCTTCGCGGTGCCGGCGGAGGTACGGCGACCTCGGGCGCGCTGGCGGCCCGCAGCCGGGCTGCGCTCGTCGGGGACGGTCTCGCCGAAATAGCCCCGTGAGCCACGAGCCGTGCGCCCCTCCTCGTGGTTGCGCGCAGGGCTGTCATCCCGATGGCGGGGTTTCGTGCTCTGGGGTCGTTCGTCGCGACGCCGGTCCGTAGCTGCGTCGGACCTTCGGTCGTTTCGCCGGGACGCGGCGTTGTCGCGAGGTCTGGCTGCGACGCCATCGTTGCCACCGGAGCGGCGTCCGTACGATCGGTTCCCGGACCGCTCTTCGTTTCCGTGTGCAATGCGGTCCGCGGAGTTTTGCTCGGAAGTACCGCCTGCGCGGCCGTCGGAGCCTCGGGCGGGCGAGCGGCGGTCGCGTCGACCCCGGGAGGCCCCGGCCCGGTCGTTCGCACGTCTTTGGTGGGGCCTCTCGCGGCGCGTGTCCTCGACCTCCGCCGGGATCGGGAGATAGGCCGGATCGACATC
>JAPOLW010000429.1 GCA_029976905.1 bacterium
GGCGATCGATTCCGCTGCGGAAGGTCGAACATTTCCTCCTTGGGCTGCTCTTCGCTGGGCTCTTCCTGACCCACTACCGCGTCTCCCTCCTGGCGTGCGCCGCAGTGCTGGCGTGGACGATCGCAGGCCTCGTGCGCCCACGAGCACGAAAGGGCGCGCGGATCGCCGGGACCGTCGGAGCCTTGGTGTGGGCGTGCCTGCTCACGTTTCCCTGGTGGCCCACACTCGTGTCGAGCGGAATCTTCGCGTCTCTGGACGAGGCCGTGCGCAGCGCCGCACCGCCCGCCGGCGGCTGGCGAAATCTGCCCTCTGCCGTAGCCGCGGCAACCTCTCAGACGCCGCGCTGGCTGGTGGTCGTGGCCGCCCTGGGCTTCATCGCCGCGCTGTGGACGCGGACGGCCACGCTCCTCCCCCTCGTTCTCTGGATGGCCATCGTCGTGGCCTCGGCCAATCCGCAACTCGTCGGTCTTCGGGGGACCGAGCTGCTCACGAACTTCGCCGTGGCGATCAGCGCCTACATCCCCTTGTCCATCCTCGCGGCCTGGGGTGCGACCGCCGTCCTCCCCTCTCTTGGCCGCACGCGCCGCAGCGCCCGGCTCGCCACCGCTGGCCTCACCATTGCCCTTTTCGCCGGAGTCGCCTGGCAGTCCCGCCTCGCCGACCCGTCCCATGGGATGATCACACCCGAGGATCTGGCCACGTTCGCCTGGATCGAGGAGAATGTCCCGCCCGACGCGCACGTTCTCATCAATGCCTATTCCCCCCGCAACGACTTCGCCGTCGTGGGGTCGGATGCGGGATGGTGGCTTCCGGTGTACACGCGACGCTCGGTCACCGTTCCGCCGCTGGTCTACCTGATCGAAAAGATGACGCCAGGGTGGAGTCGGCGGGGAATCGCCCGCTTCGAACGCAAGCTACGACGGACGAAGGGCAGAGATTCGTCTCTGCGCCTTCTGCTCTGCGGCTCGGACGTGACACACGTCTATCTGGGCCAGGATCACGGATCGGTCGGACTCGGCGCCGAACCGCTGTTGGCGGAGTCGTGGTTCGCCACCAACCCTGCCTTCGAGCTCGTGCACCAAGTAGGACGCGCCCAGGTCTGGGAATTCGATCCCGCCTACTGCGCGTCTACCGACCTGGCGCCCTGGGTCAAACGCTGCCTGGAAGAAGCCCGGAACGCCGATGCGAAGTTCACGCCGGTCCTCCTCGACTGCCTGCAAGAAGGCCAGGTCTGCGAGTTGGGGCGAGCGCAGATCCGCCTACGCTGAGCGGCCCGAAAGAAGATCGGACCGGGCAAAAGCGCCGTTCAAGAGCAGACCGGTCAATTCCGTCACCAACATGATCCAGGCGGCTGCCTCGATGCCGTAGAGAGGCACGAAGACGAGATTCAACGAGATGTTCCCGACCGTGTTCAGCACGGCGAAGGGCGTGAAACGTCCGACCGACTTGGACGCCTGAACCAGAGCACTCAAGGGCGCGTTCAAGAAGTGCAGGAAGAGAACCCCAGCGAAGATCTGCAGAGGAACCACGGCCTCTGTGTAGTCCTCCCCGAAGAGGAGCCGAATGAGAAGCCCGGCACTCCCGTAGACGAGGAGGCCAAAGGACGCTCCAAGAGCGGCCATGAGTCCGACGACCTTCCAGACCTCTGCCCGGCGAACCCGGCCCGAGGAGGCGAGCATGGAGAAGAAATTCAACGATACGACGGCGGGCACGACGCCGAGCGATTCCAACACGCGGTAGGCAACCCCGTAGTACCCAAGGGCTCCACTGCCGAGAGCGAACCGGATCACCAACGAGTCACCTCGCGTATAGGCGAGCGAACTGATCGAGAGGACGCCGAAGGGAGCCGCCGCGCGTAGGGTCTGCATGATCTCGGCCAACCGCGCCCCTTGCGCTCCACGCAGCACGCTCCAGGGGAAGAGAGCCACGGTCGTCACCAGGGAACCCAGCAGGAAAGCGCCGGCGAAATCCCCAATCGAGAAATCCGGGCCGACCCAGAAGAACCAGAAGATGACGGCCGTCATCTTCGCGGCGGTACGCGAGGCCGCAATGAGCGGCTCCCGTCGCTCCAGATAGTACCCCTCCAGAAGCGACAGGATGCTCTCCGAGACGAGTGCCAGCACAAAGATCGTCGCGAGTCCGTCCGGGAAGATGGGATACCAGGCCAGGAGACTCACGAGGAGGACCAGCGAAACCAGGAGGGTTCCCACGCGCGCCGCAAAGACCGCCCGCAGGGCTTCGGCGCGACCGCGTCGCGGGGCCTCGATCTGATACCACGAAACGAGTCCCGCATCGCCGATTCCCGTAACCAGGGACACCAGGGTCAGGAAGAGGACGACCTGCCCAAAGACGTCGGGCGTGAAGTGCCGCGCGAGAAGAATGGTCGCCGCGACCCCGACGAGCTTACTGGCGACCAGACCGATCAGGTAGAGGCCCGATCGCGTAAACAGAACCCGCACGGAGGTCGGCTCTGCTTCGCTCGATTTCAAGCCTATCGATTCCAACGAAAAATTTTCTCGCTAGCGACACGTCAGATGCATGACGCGCCACGGTTGACCCGGCTTCCCCATTCCACGCGGGGCACGCGAGAATAGACACCGCTTCGACGTGATCGCAACCCACGTGGTAGACCGTCGCCATGGCGAAGGAAAGACCGCCGGAGGCGGCTGGCCTGTGCCGGAATTGCCGTTTCGCCCGCCCCATCCAATCAGCGCGCGGAAGCACGTTCTGGTATTGCCGCCTGGCGGAGGAAGATCCCGGATTCCCCCGCTATCCGCGGCTCCCCGTCACCGAATGCCCGGGCTGGCAACGTGACGCGGCGCCTCTCGATCGGCCCGCCTGAACCCGACGCACTCAGAGCATCGGGCTCGCTGGCAGCGTCGTATGGCCCATCAGGTACTCATCGACGCCACGCGCCGCCTCGCGGCCTTCCCAGATCGCCCAGACGACCAGGGACTGGCCCCGGCGGGCATCCCCGCAGGCGAAGACACCTGGCACATTCGTCGCATAGCGCTCGTCGGCGACGACGTTGCCGCGCCCGTCGAGCGCGGTCCCGAGCGCCTCGAGAAGAGGCTTCTCGGGTCCGAGGAATCCCATGGCCAGCAGAATGAGATCCGCTTCGATCTCGAACTCGCTCCCGGGGATCTCGACCATCTTGGGACGCCCGCCGTCGGCCGGCTTCTCCCACTCCAGCCGGACCCCATGCAGCTTGCGCACGCGGCCCTGCTCGTCGCCCGAGAAACTCCGGGTGTTGATGCACCAATCCCGGGTGACGCCCTCCTCGTGCGAAGACGAGGTGCGCAGGATCATCGGCCAGTCCGGCCACGAGGCGACCGCCTCGTCCTGACGGCTCTCGGGCGGCTTTGGGAGCAGCTCGAATTGGTGGACCGACGTGGCCCCTTGCCGGTTCGAGGTACCCAGACAATCGGATCCCGTGTCGCCGCCGCCGAGAATCACGACCTTCTGGCCGTCCGCCCGGATCTGCCCTTCGACCTCGTCCCCCGCTACGAGCTTGTTCTGCTGCGGAAGGAACTCCATGGCCAGGTGCACACCCTCCAGATCCCGTCCGGGAACCGTCAGATCGCGCGCATGCGTCGCTCCGGTCGCGAGGACCACCGCGTCGTACGCGGTCTTGAGTTCCTCGACGGTGACATCCACCCCGACGTTCACCCCGGTGCGGAAGGTCACACCCTCGGCCGCCATCTGCTCCATGCGTCGGTCGATCAGGTGCTTCTCCATCTTGAAGTCTGGAATGCCGTAACGCAGCAGACCTCCGATGCGATCCGCGCGCTCGAAGAGCGTCACGTCATGCCCGGCGCGCGCAAGCTGCTGTGCACAGGCCTCGCCCGCCGGACCCGAGCCGACGATCGCGACCTTCTTCCCCGTGCGGGCTTCGGGAATCTGGGGCTTGACCCATCCCTCTTGAAACGCGCGGTCGATGATCTGTTTTTCGATCTGCTTGATGGTGACCGGCGACTCGTTGATGTTGAGGACG